>NZ_JBFODH010000028.1:0-49453 GCF_040908225.1 Aeromonas sp. R5-3
CTGATCGCCCAGAACAACCTCAAGACCGCCGAGGCGGATCTCGCCAGCCGCCGCGCCCAGCTCAAGATCAAGCAGGCCCAGCTCAAGCAGAACGACCATTTGAGCTGAATTGGGTATGCTCGACTGACCTGACCACTTTGCTGGTCGCCAGTCCACAGTGAATCAAGAGCGAAAGCGGGCCGAACGAGCCCGTCACAAGGATAAGAATGCAACGTATCAAGTGCCGCGTAGAGGAACTGCGCGAATATGTCGACACCATCTGGCACGTGGCCCTGACGCCGCTGCAAGAGGTCAGCTTCAAGCCGGGCCAGTATCTGCTGGTGGTGATGAGTGATTCGGACAAGCGTCCCTTCTCCATCGCCAACTCGCCGACCCGCCCCGGCGTGCTGGAGCTGCAGATCGGCGCCACCCCGGAGAACGCCTATGCCGGCCAGGTGCTGGCCCGCATGCGCGAGCAGGGGGAGATCGAGATTGAACTGGCGGCGGGCAAGGCCTTCCTGCGGGAAGAGTCACCCCGGCCGCTGATCCTGATGGCAGGCGGCACCGGTTTCTCCTACGCCCGCGCCATTCTGGAATACCTGATCGACAGCGGCAGCAAGCGCCCGGTGTTCTTCTACTGGGGCGTGCGCCAGGCGCACTGGCTCTACGAGCAGGAGCAGATGCAGCAGTGGGAGCGCGACTACGCCCCGCTCACCTACATCCCTGTGGTGCAGGAGCCGGAGAGCGACTGGACCGGCAAGACCGGGCTGGTGCACAAGGCCATCATGGATGACTTCGTCAGCCTGCATGACTACGACATCTATGTGGCAGGCCGCTTCGAGATGGCGGGTGCGGCGCGGGAAGAGTTCAAGATCCTGGGTGCCGAGCCGGAGCGCATCTTCGGCGACGCCTACGAGTTTATCTGAGTTCGGCATGAGGCCGGGCCCCCATGGGTTGGCCGGGAGTGCCTCGCTAGATCTGCCTGCCGCAGCTTGCTTTGCGGCAGGCCAGAAACAACAAACCCCAGCCTGGCTGGGGTTTGCTTTATGGGCGACCTGCGTTATTCGCCCTTGGCGCCGAGCTGCTGCTCGAGCTGGGCCAGCTTGGCCTCGAGGGCGGTCAGCTTCTCGCGGGTGCGCAGCAGCACCTTGGTCTGCACGTCAAACTCTTCGCGACTGACCAGATCCAGCTTGCCGAGCTGGGACTGCAGCACCTGACGGATCTTCTTCTCTACCTCTTCACCCATGCTGCGAATGCCGGGCGGCAGGGAGTTGTGCACCTGTTTGGCGATCTCTTCCAGTTTCTTCGGGTCGATCATGTGGTTCTCCTTAAGCAATGCGCCATTCTACCGGCAATTGATCCGCTTTGCCGAGATCGGGGGTCGCTTTTTGCCATCTGGCGTACAAGTGACCGCTGGTCGGGTCTGGTATCCGTGATGAAGCTGTTAACCTATCGAGTCCCGTTTCTATTCCAATTCCTTGATGCTGTACACAAAAAAAGCAGATCAGATGACCGACCAGCTACTTAATAATTGTTGCGTTGCTGTTAAGATGTACCGGTCGGGTTTTTACCCAACGCCGTCAGCATTTCATGGATAACAACTAAAAAGAGATAAGGATATGAAAAAGAAGCTAATTTATGCCGCAGTCGTCAGTGCTATGCTGGCCGGCTGTGGTGGCAGTGACGATAACAAAGGCGACACCTCCAGCTATCTCGACTATCTGTTGACCGGTTCCAACGCCGTGCGCCCCAGTGCCCTGGCGGCCCGCGCCAGCGATGGCACCCTGAAATTCTCCACCGAAACGGCGGATCTCTCCAACCCGGTGTCGGCCATGTCGACCCTGGATGGCTGGTCCACGACCCAGGCCATCCAGATCGTGCCCGTCACCTCGTCCGGCATCACTGTGCAGGCACCGGCTGCTGCCGAGTTTGCCGCTTCGGTGGCCCCGCTCTACCTGCTGGAACTGAGTTTTGACAGCACAGCCCTGCGCCCGAGCGGCGTGAAGAAGGTGCTGACCTACGGGACGGACTTCGTGGTGGCCGCCTCGGCTGGCAAGCTGAACCTGGTGCCGATGAAACCGCTGAACCCCTCCTCCTACTACATGATCGTGGCCACCGACTCCCTCAAGGACAGCAACGGCAACGCGGTCAAGGCCGGCAGCGACTACGGCAACTACAAGAACAACGTCGGCAGCAATGCTCAGGAGCAGACCATCAACGGTCTGATCGCCCTGCAGGAGGGCCTGTTCAAGGCCGCCACCGGCGTCTCCACCGATCACGTCATCTTCTCCGACTGGTTCGGTACCCAGTCCGGTGCCGACGTGCTGGTGGCGGTGAAAGGGGCTGCGGCATCCGTGCTGAAGAGCCCGACCCTGGACGCGGCCGCCCTGTGGAAGCAGGATGCCAAGGGCAACACCAGCCTGCCGGGTACCTATACCCTGGCCGTGGCCGGCAGCAACCCCTTCCTGACCCAGCTGGATGCCGAACAGTTCCTGCCGCAGGAGCAGAAAGATGCGCTGGCCACCGCCTTCGGCCCCGGCGCCCAGCTCAACGGGCTGGCCCAGCTGACCACTGTCTATACCGGTACCGTCAAGCTGCCTTACTTCCTCTCCTCGCCGGCCACCGCCGGCTCCTGGGACAAGGCCAAGACCCAGTCCTGGCACGGCGCCATCCCCAGCCTTTACGCCATCGCCAATGCCCTGAAAGCCTCTGACAGCGAAGTGATCGCCGGGCTGGTGGGCGCGGGCGTAGACCCGGCCCTGCTGGCGACGCTGATTGCCGATCCGACCCGTCAGGCCGAGTTGCTGGCCGAGGCGAGCAAGCTGATCGGGGTGACCCTCACCTCCGGCGGCAAGCCGCTGGATGCCGAGCAGAACATCGGCCGTTTCAACCCGCTGCCCAAGCTGGAAGAGGTGCAGTCGGTGCCGATGCGCATCTTTGCCAAGGATGACCTCAACACCATCACCGACGTGATCATCTATCAGCACGGCGTCACCTCGGTGAAAGAGAACGCCTATGCGCTGGCATTGGGTCAGATCTATGCCGGCATGCAGGCAGGCAAGAAGGTGGCGCTGGTGGTGATCGATCACCCGCTGCACGGTGAGCGCGGCTTCGCCCTGAGCGGCAGCATGGACACCGTCACCACCTCCGACAATCCGACCCCCTACCTGAACCTGAGCTATCTGACCGTGGCCCGCGACAACCTGAAACAGAGCGTGGCGGATCTGCTGGGCCTGCGTCTGGCGGTCGGTCTGGCCAATGCCAAGGGTGCCATCGGCAGCGCCGGCAGCCTCAAGGTGCACTTCCTGGGCCACTCCCTGGGCGCCATCTCCGGCACCAACTTGCTGGCGGTCGCCAACCAGTCCATCGGCAATGCCCAGGCGGATGCCCTGTTCAAGTTCGATACCGGTGGCCTGGCCATGCCGGGTGGCGGCATAGCACCGCTGCTGCTGAACTCGCCGACCTTCGGCCCGACCATCAAGATGGGCGTGCTGACCAGCGGCAGTGCCGAGCTGAAAGCGGGCTTCACCGCCTACGCCCCCAGCTGCAAGACCGAGGTGCCGACCTGCTTCGTCAACGAGTTCCTGCCGAGCCTGAGTGCCACCCAGCAGGCCGCTGCGGCCAGCACGCTGCAGAGCTACAGCTTCGCGGCCCAGTCGGTGCTGGATTCGGCTGACCCGATCAACCTCGGCAGCGGCATCAAGAGCGACTTCCCGCTGTTCGCCACCGAGATCGTTGGCGATGGCGCGTTGAGCCTGTCGGATCAGGTGATCCCGAACAGCATCGCCTCCGCCCCGCTGGGCGGCACCGAGCCGCTGTTCAAGGTGCTGGCGCTGCAACCGCTGACCGCCACCGGTGCGGCCAGCCACAACGCGGCCCGCTTCGTGGCCGGTGGCCACAGCTCGCTGCTGGCACCGGACGAGAACTTCGATCCGAGCGGCGACGTGACCACCGAGATGCAGTCAGAGTTCGCCAGCTTCTTCATGAGCGGCGGCACTGCGGTCAAGGTGACCGATCCCACCCTGCTCAAGCAGTAAGCCAGTCGGCCAATAAAAACGCCGCCCCTCGGGGCGGCGTTTTTTTTCGTGTATAGCACTCGTAGCCGGGTGGGTCAGATCAGCAGACGTGTTGGCTGCCGAGCCGATCGCAGCAACTCAGGCAGGCTGGTGCTGTCTGTCCAGCCAGCCCTGCAGCAGGCCGACCAGCAGGCCGACCAGGTGGGCCATGTTGGCAGTGCGGGTGCCGAGCAGATCGAAGAAACCGAGTGCCAGCCAGAACAGCATGAAGCCCATCAGTGCCGGTGGCAGGGTGAGGCCACAGGCCGGCTGCAACTTGCTGCGCAGCCAGCAGTAGCCGAGCAGGGCATAGACCACCCCGGAGAGGCCGCCAAACAGCGGGCCGCTGGCGAAAAACTCGGCCAGGTTGGGCAGGGCGGCGCCTACCAGCAGCAGGATCAGCAGCTTGCCGCTGCCGAGTCGCTGTTCAATCTGGCCCCCCAGATACCACCACCACAGCAGGTTGAACACCAGATGCAGCACCGAGAAGTGGATGAAGGCAGGGGTGAAGTAGCGCCATGCCTGCCAGTCGGTGAACTGGGCCAGGGTCGGGTGAAAGGCCAGCTCGTCGAAGATCGGCAGGCCGATGGCATCGAGTCCGTAGATGGCCAGACAGGCGATGATCACCACCAGGGTCAGCGGCCCCGCCTGATGCAGGAAGTCGGTGACCGGGTCGCTCATCCCCTTGCTGTAGTCGATGCGGGCATCGGCCCGGCCGGACTGCCAGGAGGCCTCCATGTAGCGGGGGTGGCTCGGCTCGGCCAGGAAGCGCTTCACCTCCTGCTGGGCCTGGGCGAGGCGCTGCTCGTCCGCCAGCCAGATGGTGACCCCCAACTCCGACTGGGTCAGCTCGCACGAGATGCCGAGGGTGGAGAGGTAGTCCACCAGTGCCTGGGCCATGCGGGCGTTGTCGAGCACCAGCAGCTGGATCATGCGTCGCCCGCCTGGATCGGGAACTCCCTGCGCCACGCCTCGAAGCCGCCGTCCAGGCTGTAGACCTCATCGTACCCCTGTTGCAGCAGGTACTGGGCGGCGCCCTGGCTGCTGTTGCCGTGGTAGCACATCACGATCACCGGGGTGTCGAAGTCCACCTCGTTCATGAAACGCACCAGAGTGCCGTTGGTGAGGTGGAAGGCGCCGACCGCGTGGGCTGTCTCGAACGACTGGGGGTCGCGAATATCCACGAGGCGGGCTTCACCGGCGCTGAGCTTCTGGTGGGCATCATGGGCACTGATATGGGCAAACTGGTCCATTAACATGTCCTGCGAATAGGTGATTGAGGGCCAGTTTACCGCAAGCGGAGGCCGGCGCTAAGCCCGCAATGTGTCCGGTTATTGCCGTGACCGATCGCAATTTCCTTCAATACCCGGGGCGGGGCGCCGGCTAGGCTGGGGGCTCCTTTTGCTGCTACGAGCGTTATTCATGGAGACGAGTCTGCTGTTATCCATGGCCGGGTTTGCCCTGGCCATGTCCATCACCCCGGGGCCGGTCAATCTGGTCGCCCTCGGCAGCGGTGCCAGGCACGGCTTTGCGGCCAGCCTGCGCCACGTGGTCGGGGCCACCCTGGGGTTTATCCTGCTGTTGTTGCTGATGGGATTGGGGCTGGACGCCACCCTGCTGCAATGGCCGGCGGCGGCCGAGCTGCTGCGCTGGAGCGGGGTAATCTTCCTCGGCTGGATGGCCTGGCAATTGCTGGTGGACAGCGGCCGGGTGGAAGGGGTCGACGGGGTGGCGCCCTCCTTCTGGTACGGGGCGCTGATGCAGTGGCTCAATCCCAAGGCCTGGCTCGCCGCCAGCATGGGGATGGGGGCCTATGGCAGTGCGGGCGGGGTGGGGCAGGTGGCCCTGTTCAGCGGCCTCTATCTGGTCATCTGTCTGTGCTCCATCGCTTGCTGGGCCTATGCCGGCAGTCGCCTGCAGGGGTTGCTGCTGGTACCGCAGCGGCTGCGCTGGTTCAACCGGGCGATGGCGCTGTTGTTGCTGCTCTGCGCCGCCTATCTGGTGCGCTAGCTCGGCCGGGTCAGCTGGTTGCGGTAGTGGCCCGGGGTGGCGGCCACCCGCCGTTTGAACTGGCGCTGGAAGTGGGCCTGATCGGCAAAACCGCTGGCCAGCGCCACCTCTGCCAGCGGCTCTCCCCGCCTGAGCAGGGTGCGGGCGTGGCGGATGCGCTGATCGAGCAGGTAGGCGTGGGGCGTCATGCCGTAGTGGCGGCTGAAGCTGCGCACGAAGTGGGAGGGGGTGAGCCCGGCCACCGCGCTCAATTGCGCGAGGGTGAGGGCGCTGCTGCAGTCGTCCTGCATCAGCTCGGCGGCCCGCTGCAGGTGCTGCGGCGGCCGATCGTCCCAGCTGGCCGGGGTGAGTCTGGCCAGCAGCTGACGGCTGAATTGGTGGCAGGCCACCTCGCGCGCCAGCGGCTCCGGCTCCTGCCACAGCTGCCGGTGGAGCCGGCACAGCCCCTGATAGAGCAGGGGATCCCGGCTGGCGGTCATGTCGAAGGGACGAAAGGCATCGCCCAGCCCAGCCTCTTCCTGCTGGCGTTGCAGCCAGCCGGTATCGAGGTAGAACATCAGATAGGACCAGGGTTCATCGGCTACCGGGTTGCAGGCGTGCACCTCTTCCGGGTTCATCAGCACCAGGTGGCCGCGGCCGACCTCCTGCCGGCTGCGCTGGTTGAGATAGTGGCTGTGGCCGCCGGTGATGGCGCCGATGGAGAAGTGGGGGTGGCTGTGCTTGTCGTAGCAGACACGGCGGCCATCCTGCACCGCCCGCGCCTCGATGAAAGGCAGGGCCGGATCGTGCCAGAAGCTGTGGTGATCCGGCGCCGTGTCGGCCCTGCTCATGGGTCAGCCGCCGAGATAGGCCTGGCGGACGGCCGGGTTGGCCAACAGGGCAGCCCCCGTGTCCTGCAGTACCACGTGGCCGTTCTCCAGCACATAGCCGCGATCGGCCAGCTTGAGCGCCTGGTTGGCGTTCTGCTCCACCAGGAAGATGGTCATGCCGTCGCGGCGCAGCTGCTCTATGGTGTCGAAGATCTGCTGGATGACGATGGGGGCCAGCCCCAGCGATGGTTCATCCAGCAGCAGCAGGCGCGGCTTGCTCATCAGGGCGCGGCCGATGGCCAGCATCTGCTGCTCACCGCCGGACATGGTGCCGGCCCGCTGCTCCAGTCGCTCGTGCAGGCGCGGGAACAGGGTGAAAATCTGATCCAGCAGGCCGCGCTGCTCGGCCTTGTCGACGAAGAAGGCCCCCATCAGCAGGTTCTCCTCCACCGTCAGGCGAGCGAAGATGCGGCGCCCCTCCGGCACCACGGCGATGTCCTTGCGCATGATGCGGGCGGTGGAGAGCGAGTCTATCTGCTCCCCCTCGAACCAGATGGAGCCGCTGCTGGGCTTGGGCTCGCCGCACAGGGTCATCAGCAGGGTGGTCTTGCCGGCGCCGTTGGCGCCGATCAGAGTGACGATTTCCCCCTCTTTCACCTCGACGCTGACGTCGTGCAGCGCCTGAATCTTGCCGTAGTGGGTCGATACGTTGCGAAGTTCTAACATCTTTTTATCCTTACGACTCGCCCAGATAGGCCTTGATCACTGCCGGATTGCTGCGGATTTCATCCGGCTTGCCGTGGGCCAGCGGGGTGCCCTGGTTGACCACGAAGATGCGGTTGGAGATCTCCATCACCAGCTTCATGTCGTGCTCGATCAGCAGCACCGAGACCTCGAACTCGTCCCGCAGGTTGGAGATAAGCTCGTTCAGCTCGTCGGTCTCGTGGGGGTTGAGGCCGGCGGCCGGCTCGTCCAGCATCAGCAGCTCAGGCCGGGTCGCCATGCAGCGGGCGATCTCGAGCCGGCGCTGCTGGCCATAGGCCAGGTTGCCGGCGGCGCGGTTGGCGAGATCCTTGAGCCCCACCTTCTCCAGCCAGAAGGCGGACTGCTCCAGCCCCTCCCGTTCGGCGCGGCGAAAGGCCGGGGTCTTGAACAGCCCGGCCAGAAAACCGGTGTTGAGGTGCCTGTGCTGGGCCACCAGCAGGTTTTCCACCGCCGTCATGTCCTTGAACAGCCGCACGTGCTGAAAGGTGCGCACGATTCCCTTGCGGGCGATGAGGTGGCCGGGCAGCCCCTGGATCTCCTCGCCCTTGTAGCGAATGATGCCGCCGCTCGGGCGGTAGAAGCCGGTCAGGCAGTTGAAGATGGTGGTTTTGCCGGCCCCGTTGGGACCTATGATGGAGATCACCTCCCCCTTTTCCACATCCAGCTTGACCCCGTTGACGGCCAGCAGGCCGCCGAAGCGCATCGACAGATCAGAGACTTCCATTAACTTCTGATTTGCACTCATTTTTTCAACTCCAGATGCGGGCGGGTCATCGGCAGCAATCCCTGTGGCCGCCAGATCATCATGAACACCATCAAGAGGCCGAACATCAGCATGCGGTACTCGTTGAACTCGCGCGCCAGCTCCGGCAGCACCGTCATCACGATGGCGGCCAGCACCACCCCGATCTGGGAGCCCATGCCGCCCAGCACCACTATGGCGAGCACGATGGCCGACTCGATGAAGACGAAGGACTCCGGGCTGATGAAGCCCTGGCGCGAGGCGAAGAAGCTGCCGGCAAACCCCGCGAAGCAGGCGCCTATGGTGAAGGCGGTCAGCTTGATGATGGTGGGGTTGAGCCCCAGCGACTTGCAGGCGATCTCGTCTTCCCGCAGCGCCTCCCAGGCGCGGCCGAGCGGCATGCGCAGCAGGCGGTTGATGACGAACAGGGTCGCCACCACCAGCACCAGCGCCATCAGGTAGAGGAAGATCACCTTGTGGTTGGCGTTGTAGGCGATGCCGAAGAATTCGTGGAAGGTCTCGAAGCCGCCGTCCTTGACGGTGCGGTTGAACTCCAGCCCCCCCAGGGTCGGTTTGGGAATGCCGGAGATGCCGTTCGGGCCGCCGGTCAGGCTGGTCATGTTGTTGAGCAGGATGCGGATGATCTCGCCAAAGCCCAGGGTGACGATGGCCAGGTAATCCCCCCGCAGCCGCAGTACCGGGAAGCCGAGCAGGAAGCCGAAGGTGGCCGCCATCAGGCCGGCGATGGGCAGGCACTCCCAGAAACTGAGCCCGAAGTAGCTGTTGAGCAGGGCATAGCTGTAGGCGCCGACCGCGTAGAAGCCGACGTAGCCGAGATCGAGCAGGCCGGCGAGGCCCACCACCACGTTCAGGCCCAGTCCCAGCATGATGTAAATCAGGGTGAGGGTGGCCAGATCGATGGCGCCGCGGGAGGCCATGAAGGGCCAGCTCACCGCAAACAGCAGCACCAGCACGGCGGTCAGGTTATAGAGCTTGGGCGCCTCTTCCGGGCTTGGCAGCACCAGCTTGGTGAAGCCGACCGAGAAGCCGCTGATGGAGGCCTGGAACAGGCGGCTTATCTGGCCGCGCAGCATCTGGAACCAGAACACCAGGGTGGCGCCGCCCAACAGCCAGGCCAGCGACACGTCGAGCCGGCTCACCACCAGCAGGCGGGTGCCGTCGGTCTCCAGCTTGAAGCCGAGCAGCCAGAAGGAGAGCACCAGCAGTACCAGGCTGGCGATGCAGGCATGAATGAATTGGCGTTTCATCATACTTTCTCCACTTCCGGGCGGCCCAGGATGCCAGTGGGCATAAAGAGCAGTACGAAGATGAGCAGGGCGAACGCCATCACATCCTTGTACTCGGTGCTGAGGTAGCCGGCGGTGAGCGCCTCCACCACACCGAGCAGCAGGCCGCCCAGCACGGCACCGGGAATGCTGCCGATGCCGCCAAGCACTGCTGCCGTAAAGGCCTTCAAACCGGCCATAAAGCCGAGGTAGGGGTTGATGACGCCGTAATACATGCCGAGCAGCACGCCGGCGACGGCGGCCAGGGTGGCCCCCAGCACGAAGGTGATGGAGATGACCACGTGGGTGTCGATCCCCAGCAGGTTGGCCATCTTGATGTCTTCCGAGCAGGCGCGACAGGCGCGGCCCATGCGGGAGCGGCCGATGAACTGGGTCAGCGCCAGCATGGTGATGAAGGTCACCACGAAGATGATGAGCTGCATCCAGGAGAGGCTGGCCTGGAAGCCGTCGGCCTCACCCAGGGTCCAGCCGCCGGAGATCAGGGTGGGCATGGCGATGTCGCGCGAGCCCTGGGCCATCCGCATCATGTTCTGCAGGAAGATCGACATGCCGATGGCGGAGATGAGGGGGATCAGCCGGTTGCCGCCCCGCAGCGGGCGATAGGCGACCCGCTCTATGGTCCAGCCATAGCTGCCGGTGATGATGATGCTGACCAGGAAGGCGCCCCCCAGCAGCAGAAAGGTGCTGTCGATGCCCATCATCATGAGCCCCGCCATCACCATGAAAGCGACATAGGAGCCGATCATGTAGACCTCGCCGTGGGCAAAGTTGATCATGCCGATGATGCCATAGACCATGGTGTAGCCGATGGCGATCAACGCATAGGTGCTGCCTATGGTTAACCCGTTCAGCAACTGCTGAACCAGGTAAAGGAAGTGTTCGGACATACTGCGTTCCCTGTACTTGCCCGCAAAGAAAGGAGGGGTGACTCACGTCACCCCGACCGGCAGATTACTTGAGTTGGGTAGAGGTACCGTCGGCGTGCCACTGGAACACACCGAATTCAAACCCTTTCAGGTCGCCGTTGGGAGCCCAGCTGAGGGGGCCCATCACGGTATCGACCGGCGCGGCCTTGATGGCGGCGGCAACGGCAGCCGGGTCATCCTCACCCGCCTTGGCGATACCGGCAGCCAGGGTTTGCACCGCGGCATAGGTGGTCCACACGAACGGACCGGAGGAGTCCTGACCCTTGGCCTTGAACGCGGCAACCAGCGGGGCGTTGGCCGGCACCAGGTCGTATTTGTTCGGCAGGGTGACCAGCAGGCCTTCGGAAGCCGGGCCGCCGATGGCGGAGATGTCCTTGTTACCCACCCCTTCCGGACCCATGAACTTGGCCTTGAGGCCCTTCTCGCCGGCCTGACGCAGGATCAGACCCAGCTCCGGGTGGTAGCCGCCGTAGTAGACGAAATCGACGTTCTCTTTCTGCAGCTTGGCGATCAGGGCGGAGAAGTCCTTGTCGCCGGCGGTGATGCCTTCAAACGCCACCACCTTGACGCCGGCCTTGTCCAGCGCCGCTTTCACGCTGGAGGCGATGCCTTCACCGTACTGTTTCTTGTCGTGGATGACGGCCACGCGCTGGGGTTTGACCTGCTCGATGATGTATTTGGCGGCAGTCGGGCCCTGGTCGCTGTCCAGGCCGATGGTACGCAGCACCAGCTGATAGCCACGCTCGGTGATCTTGGGGTTGGTGGAGGCCGGGGTGACCATCAGCACGCCTTCATCTTCATAGATGTCGGAGGCGGGCAGGGTGTTGTCGGAGCAGAGATGGCCGACCACGAACTTGACGCCGTCGTTGATCACCTTGTTGGCGACCGCCACGGCCTGTTTCGGGTCACAGGCATCGTCATAGATGACGGCTTCGATCTGCTTGCCCTTGATGCCGCCGGCCTTGTTGATCTGCTCGACCGCCATCTTGCCGCCGGTGAACTGCATGTCGCCGTACTGGGCGACCGGGCCAGTGACCGGACCGGCGATGCCGATCTTGATGGTATCCGCCGCGTGGACCAGTGAGACCGATCCGAACAGGGCCATAGAAACCGCTGCCCTGACTGCCATTTTGCTCAACTTATTCATCGATTCGTCCCTTAATCAGTGGATTGTTTCATTTTCCGTGTGCCATTCCGAACCGTGATCCCGCCAGTCCGGCAATAGGTATGGTTCTATCATTCCTCGCTGGGCAATAACAAGCTGTTAAAGATACTAACCAGAGAGGGGGTAATAGTGCTTTTTTGAAACAAATATCTAATTACAGTTGTCTACTTAGAAGTTGATGCTGATGATGGCAATTAACATCTTCTCAACAAGGCGCGCTTTTGATAAATGATAGATGAAAAAACTGACGATATTTTACTCTGACGCTGCTCCCATTTTGACCAAAATCCGTTTGCGCAAATAGAAATGACCGCCTAGATTAGCCAGCATTGACAATTCATTGGCAGCACTCGTTAAAACCAAGCCTTTATTCGGGAAATCTGCTAATGTTCCGCCTTTGATCTTCAGGAGACAGAGATGGCCACTATCAAGGATGTCGCCTCCCGCGCAGGCGTATCCATCTCCACCGTCTCACATGTACTCAATCACACCCGTCGGGTCAGCGAAGACGCAACCCAAAAAGTGCTTGAGGCGGTGGCAGAACTCAACTACGCGCCCAACTCGGTAGCGCGCAGCCTCAAGATAAACTCGACCAAGACCATCGGCATGCTGGTGACCACCAGTGCCAACCCCTTCTTTGCGGAAGTGGTGCAAGGGGTGGAGGCGTACTGCTTCGAGCAGGGCTACAGCCTGATCCTCTGCAACACCGAGAACCAGCCGCCCCGTCAGCAGCACTACCTGCGCATGCTGATGGAGAAGCGGGTCGACGGTCTGCTGGTGTTGGGAACCGACATCGATACCCCGCTGCGCGACATGCTGCGCATCCACAAGAACGTGCCGCAAGTGGTGCTGGACTGGGGTACCGAGTGCGATTTTGCCAACGTCATCAATGACAACGCCCGCATCGGGGCACGCCTGGCGGTGCGTCATTTGCTGGAGCAGGGTCACCGCGACATCGTCTGCATCACGGGTCAGCTGGCCAAGCCGACCACCCAGCAGCGGCTGGACGGGGTGCGCGATGCCCTGGCCGAGCAGGGTCTGACCCTGAAAGACGAGCAGATCTTCGAAGGGGATTACGAGAGCCAGAGCGGCTTCGATGCCATGCAGCGGATCCTGGCCCTCAAGCCGCGGCCGACCGCGGTGTTCGCCTTCGACGATCCCATGGCCATCGGCGCCATCTGCGCCGCCTGGGAAGCCGGAGTCAAGGTGCCGGACGATATCTCCATGATCGGTTATGACGACGTGGAGATGGCGCGCTTCTCCAGCCCGCCGCTCACCACCATCCGCCACCCCAAGGCCGAGCTCGGCCTGCTGGCGGTGCAGCAGCTGGTGAGCCGGATCCGCAACAAGGAGCTGGAAGTCGAGTCGATGACGGTGCAGCCCGAGCTCATCGTCCGCCGCTCGGTCAAGTCCCTGCGCTGATCGCGCCACGGCAGCGCCAGCAACAAGAAAACCCCCTCGCCAGCGAGGGGGTTTTTGTTTGGCCCGCGTTTATTGCAGCGGCGGCCAGTACTCCTGGTTGGCGGCGATCAGGTCGTCCAGGATGGCTTTGGCCACCGAGGCGCTCGGCACCGTCTTGGAGAGGGTGATCGCCTGCCACAGCTTCTGATAGGAGCGTTCGATCCACGCCTCCACCACCAGCTTCTCGACGGCCACCTGCTGACCCATCATGCCCTTCTGGAACAGCGGGATGTTGCCCACCTGCAGCGGTTCGGGGCCGCTGCTGCCCACCAGGCAGGGGATCTCGACCATGGCCTCCGGGTCGAAGTTGGGGATGGCCCCCCGGTTCGGCACGATCAGCAGCATCCGCTCCTGGGTGTTGAAGGCGATGGCGGTGGCCAGATCCACTATGTAGGAGGCGTGCTCGTCGATCTCCAGCTCGCCGGCTGCGGCATTGCCGGCTGCCACGATGGCGCGGCAGGCGCTGAACACCTGCTTCTCGCGGTGCTCCATCAC
Source organism: Aeromonas sp. R5-3 (assembly GCF_040908225.1). Taxonomy (NCBI): domain Bacteria; kingdom Pseudomonadati; phylum Pseudomonadota; class Gammaproteobacteria; order Aeromonadales; family Aeromonadaceae; genus Aeromonas; species Aeromonas sp. R5-3. Next base: position 13,715 of record NZ_JBFODH010000028.1, read on the forward strand.
CTCGTTGGCGCGGGTGTGCTCAGGATTGGAGTGGGCCACCACATAGTCCGGGTAGAGGTAGTACTTCAGATAGGTGTTGGGCAGGGTGTCCGGATCAAGGGCCCACACGTCCCTGGCCTTGGCGAAGGTGTCGTTCCAGCTGGCCTCGGCGTGGCCGGCCTGCTTGGGCACATAGCCGTGTTTGGCCACGTGGGCCTTGATGGCCGGCATCAGGTCGTTGCCTGCCAGATCCTCGATGCGGGTCCACCAGCCGAAGTGGTTGAGGCCGTAGTAGCGCACCCGCATCTCCTTGCGTGACGGCAGGCCGGCGATCTGGGCCATCCGTCCCTCGATGCCGATGGGCATGTCGCAGATGTTGAGGATCCTGGCGTGGGGACGCAGGCGACGGGTCGCCTCGGCCACGATGGCGGCCGGGTTGGAGTAGTTCAGCATCCAGGCATCCGGCGAGTACTGCTCCATGTAGTCGACCAGCTCCAGCACGCCGCCGATGGAGCGCATGCCGTAGGCGATGCCGCCCGGGCCGCAGGTCTCCTGGCCGACCACGCCATAGCGCAGCGGGATCTTCTCGTCCAGCTCGCGCATGGGGTATTTGCCGACCCGAATGTGGGCCATCACGAAGTCCACCCCGCTGAAGGCCGCCTTGGGGTCGGTGCCGTAGCTGAAGGCAATGTCCGGGGCCCTCTCTTTGAGCAGGACGCGGCAGGCCTCGGCGATCACCTCCTGGCGGGCACCATCGTTGTCGTAGAACTTGATCTCGTGCAGCGGGAAGCGGTGCTGGTTCTCCAGCAGCATGAGAACGATGCCCGGGGTAAAGGTGCTGCCACCGCCGGCAATGACGACAGAGAATTTTTTCATGATCATGACTCCGTTACGAAAGAAGAGGAGGAGGGGTTGTTCATCAGGCTCTCCATGTTTTCCCTCAGCTGGGGGACATGCAGACCGATAATGATCTGGATGCTGTCACCGTGGCGGACCACGCCGTGGGCACCCAATTGTTTGAAAGCACCATCCGCTGCCGCCAGACCCGCATCGCGCAGCGATATGCGCAGCCGGGTGGCGCAGTTGTTCAGACTGTTGATATTTTCAGCGCCACCGAGCGCCGCCAGAATATGGCCGGCAATATCATGGCCACGCTGTTTTTTGGCGGCCTGATAATCGGCCTTGGAATACAGTTTTATTTCGCTTTCATCCCGCCCCGGGGTTTTCAAATTGAATTTCAGAATGAGCGTGCGGAATATCAGGAACCAGATCCCGGTAAAGGTCAGCCCGATGGCAATCTGGGTAAACATCATGCCGGCGTGATTGTGGAACATGGGGATCCAGTTCTGCGGCAGGAACTGGTCGAGCAGACCGCCGCCCATGTTGCCGACGACCCCGAACAGGTACATCACGGTCGCCATGGTGGCAGCCAGCAGGGCATGGATGGCGAACAGCAGGGGCGAGATGAAGAGGAAGGTGAACTCGAGCGGCTCGGTGATCCCCACCAGCATGGCGGTCAGGGTGGCCGGGATCAGCAGGCCGGCCACCTTGGCCTTGTTCTCCCTGGCGGCGGTGGCGTAGATGGCGAGTGCAATCCCCATGGCCCCGAAGATCTTGGAGTTGCCGTGCAGGGCGAAGCCGCCCTGGGGGAACTGCTCGATCAGCGGCCGGGTGCTCTGGCTGAACTCCAGCATATGCTGGGCCCAGTAGAGCTGGATGCCGCCTTCCACCGCGGCCGGGCCGAAGATGAAGGGGCCGTAGATGAAGTGGTGCAGGCCGGTCGGGATCAGGATCCGCTCGAGGAAGGTGTAAACCCAGACGCCGAGCGGGCCGGAGACCAGCATGAACTCCTGCAGGGAGGCGATGCCCATCTGCACCTTGGGCCAGCCCAGCAGGGTCAACCAGGCGCAGGGGATCATCACGAAGAAGGCGACTATGGTGACGAACGAGCTGCCCTGGAAGATGCCGAGAAAGACCGGCAGTTGCCGGTCGAACAGCCGGTTGTGCAGGGCGGTGACGATGCCGGAGATGGCGATGGCACCTATGATGCTGGTGTCCAGAGTCTTGATGCCGGCCACCATGGCCAGCCCGCTCTCGCCACCGACCGCCTGGTTGAAGTCGACCCCGAAATAGTCGCCCCAGGTCATCCCCATGGCATTGATGAAGTAGTTCCAGGTCATGAAGCTGACCAGCACGGAGAGGCAGGCGCGGGCCTGAGCCTTGTTTGCCAGACCGATCGGCAGGCCGATGGCAAATATCAGCGGCATATTTCGAAATACCGTCCAGCCACCCTCTTCAATAATATGAACTATTTGAAAAAACAGTCCCTGAGGATCGGCCAGTGTCTCTCCCACGAACATGGGATTTTTCAGCATGATTGCAATGCCTACCACCATACCTGCGAATGGAAACAGTAATACAGGCGTAAACATTGCCCCGCCAAAACGTTGAATTTGACTGAGCATATAGCGTCCCTTTTTATTAGAGAATTGTCTGACTGCTGTTGTCGTGTTGCTGAATTGAACCTAACAACAAGCGATCAGGCCCTCATGAAATATGTGGTGGTTATGTGATCCGGCGCATGCACTTATTTAGACAAAGAGATCTAAATTTTGCGATATTGTTGTACGTCTTGTTTTTGTGACGTTTTTATCGAGTTATTTGAATTTAAAATTGTTTATTTTCAGCTGGTTGAAATAAAGGCGAGCGAATGGGCCGCCACCCCGGCTGGGTAAAGAGAGGTCTAGCAGTGATCTACAAATCGGTGGCGGATCGATTGCGTATCCGGGTCAACGGGGCAGATTGCCGAGTGGGGGATGTCCTGCCGAGCGAGACAACCCTGGCAAGTCAGTTCGGGGTATCGCGGATGACGGTGCGCAAGGCGGTGGACATGCTGATCGAGTGGGGGCTGGTGGAGCGGCGCCACGGCAGCGGCACCTACGTGACCAAGAAGGACGTGCAGCACGAGACCAAGGGGCTGAGCGGTTTCACCGAGTTGATGCGTGAACAGGGCCGTACCCTGACCAGCGAGGTGCTGGAGTTTCGCACCATGCCGGCCCCGCCCGCCATCGCCAGCCAGCTCAGGATCAAGGTGAACGAGCCGGTCTACTTCTCCAACCGGGTGCGCTCGGTGGACGGCCGGGCCCTGCTGGTGGAGGAGAGCTACATGCCGGTGCGGCTGTTTCGCACCCTCTCGGTGGCCCATCTGGAGGGATCCAAGTTCGCCTACATCGAGAACGAGTGCCAGCTCCCCATCGCCGGCAACTACGAGAGCTTCAGCGCCGTGCTGGCCGACCGGCGCATGGCCGAGCTGCTGCACATCGAGCAGGGGGCGCCCATTCTGCGGCTCACCTCGCTCTCATATGGTGAGAACGGCGAGTTTCTCAACTACTCCATCATGTTCCGCAATGCCAACGACTATCACGTCGACTACCACCTGCGCCGTGCCCGCGGCTAGCCTGCCCCCATCTTGTTGCGTATGCAAACCCCCTCGCCAGCGAGGGGGTTTTTGTTTGATGGGTCTGGGGTTGGCACATCAGTTCGAGTCCGACCAGCCGCTGTTCAACAGCCGCAAGGCATAAGGTTCAACCATGGGGAGGGGCATTGGGCGCAAATGTCCCTCTCTACCCACGCAGATCAAAACAGTCAACTCAGATGTCTGTTATCCTTGCCGCCAGTGGTGGATGAGGCAGTGAGGGAAACATGAGCGTGATCGAAGCCGTGACCATGGCCGCCGGCCTGGCCTATCTGGTGCTGCTGGCGTGGCAGGCGCGATCGGGCTGGCAGTGGCGTCTTGCCCTCGGCCTGTTGCTCATGCTCTGGTTGCTGGCGGCTGACAGCCTGCTCTGGCTCGGCCTGGGGCTGGTGGCCGCCGCGCTTGCCCTCTGGCACCAACGGCAGCCGCTGCCCGCCCTCGAGGCGCTCGACGGCCAGTGGCTGCGGGCACGCACACGCCAGTTGCTGTTGATCTGCTGGGGGCTGGTGACGCTGCAGTACGGACTGCATGTCTGGCAGCTGGGGCAGGGGATTAGCCCCTGGCTGGTGCGCCCTGACGTGGTGGACGGTTTCCTGCCCATAGCCGGCGGGCTCGGGCTGCGGGCCTGGCTCGGGCAGGGGCTGGTGGATCCGCACCATCCGGCGGCCACCGTCACCGTGCTGGTGCTCTCGCTGTCGGCTCTGCTGCTGGGGCGGGCGTTCTGTGCCTGGTTCTGCCCGCTCGGGCTGGTGGGGGAGTGGCTGCACGGCTTGCGCAGCCGATGGCTGGTGGGGGAGTGGACGCCGCCACGCTGGCTCGATGTCGTGCTGCGCGGCCAGACGTTTCTGGTGCTCGCCTTTTTGCTGTTTATCGTGCTGATCGCGGTGCCAGGCGCCGCCCTGCCCGGCTACTTCACCAGCCCCTACCATCAGGCGGCGGACATGAAGATGGGGGCCTTCTTCTTCAACCTGACCCTGATCTCGGGCCTCTGCCTTGGCTGGGTGCTGCTGCTCACCGCCACCTTCCGGCAAGGGTTCTGCCGCTACCTCTGCCCCTATGGCGCCTGGCTCGCCCTGCTCGGCCTGCTGACCCCACTGCGCATCCGCCGCGACCCGGCTCGCTGCCTGCGCAGCGCGGGCCACGATTGCGACAAGTGCAGCCGGGCCTGCCCGTCGCGCATCCAGGTGCACCAGCTGATCGCGGTGCGCAGCCTCGAGTGCACCAGTTGCCTGAGCTGCGTGGCCGCCTGCCCCAAGCGGGCCGATGCGCTGCATCTTGGCACGCCACGGCGTCGGCTCAGCCCTCCACGTTTGCTGGGGCTGCTCTGCCTGTTGCTGCTGGTGTTGCCACTACTTTGTTATGGCCTGCTGGGGATCTGGGTCAGCCAGACACCGCTCGAGGTGCGGGCCCAGTTGCTGCAACTGCTGCCGCAGTTGACCCATTGAATACCGACACGCCGGTCAAAGGCGGCCTACCCAGGGGGGCTGGGCTGCCTGAAAAATGCACCCGAATTTGATACCTGAGGGGGAGCAGGGTAAAGTCCCTTCCCCGACATGGCGGCTCTGCAGCCGTGCCGGACCGGCAGTCAGCCCTGAGCGCACCTCGCTTCCCCTTCGAAGCAGCCAGCGCCGGGCGCCGGCACCTAGATGAGCGCGATCTACCATGACAACCGGCGTAGCAAATGCAACGGTCCGCGGTCGCGATCAGATCCACAATCGTCTTTGGAGAAGTAAATGGGACAGAAACCATCGTTGGTGGGCGGGGCATGCATCATTGCCGGCGTCTGTGTCGGGGCTGGCATGCTGGGTTTGCCGAGTGCGGGGGCGGGTGCCTGGACCCTCTGGTCGGTACTGGCCATCACCCTGACCATGATAGTGATGACAGTCTCCGGCTGGATGCTGCTGGAGTCCTATCAGGGTTATCCGCTGCGCGTGTCGTTCGATACCGTCACCCGTGAGCTGCTGGGGGAGAAGGTCAACGCCTTCAACAACCTCACCGTCTATTTCGTCGGCGGCATCCTGCTCTACGCCTACATCACCTCGGCCGGCCTCATCATAGACGGCATGACCGGCATCGGCAGCCAGTGGGCTTCCATCCTGTTTACCCTGGGCTTCTCCGGCCTGGTGTGGCACTCCACCCGGGCGGTGGATCGCATCTCCGTGGTGCTGGTCATCGCCATGGGGCTCAGCTTCGTGTTTGGCATCTCCGGGCTCTCCATCAACATCAAGCCGACCCTGCTGTTCGACACCCTGAGCCAGCACGCCAGTTATGCTCCCTATGCGCTGGCCATGTTGCCGGTGGCGCTCACCTCGTTCGGCTATCACCACTCAGTCTCTTCCATGCGCGCCTACTACGGTGAAGAGCGCCGCGCCCGCTACGCCATCCTCGGCGGCACTGCCATCGCGCTGCTGTTCTACCTCATCTGGCTGGTGAGCGTGTTCGGCAACCTGCCGCGCAGCGAGTTCGGGCCCGTGGTGGCGCAGGGCGGCAACGTCGACGTGCTGCTCAAGGCGCTGGCCTCGGTGATCGAATCCGAGGCGGTCGCCAGCGCCCTCAATGCCTTCTCCATGGCCGCCATCCTCTCCTCCTTCATCGGAGTGGGGCTGGGGGTGTTCGACTATCTGGCGGATCTGTTCAAGTTCGACAACAGCCGCCAGGGCCGCGCCAAGTCGTGGGCCGCCACCTTCCTGCCGCCGCTGCTGCTCTCCCTGCTGTTCCCGTTCGGCTTCCTGATGGCCATCGGCTACGCGGGCGCCGTGGCCACCCTGTGGACCTGCATCATCCCGGCCCTGCTGGCCTGGAAGGTGCGCGCCGGCAAGCAGGAGGGCAAGGACGAGGGGTTCCGCGCACCGGGTGGCATGCCGATGATCGTCGGCGTCTTCCTGTTCGGGGTGCTGACCGCCGCCTTCCACCTGCTCAATATGGCGGGCCTGCTGCCGGTCTATACCGGCTGAAGTGGCTGAATCCCTCCGGTCTGCTGCGGCAGGCTGCGACAAAAAACGGCGCCTGATGGCGCCGTTTTGCATGCCAGATTGTGACTCAGACAGACAGGTTGGGGTTGGGCGGGCTGGCCGGCTGGCTGGTGTGCACTATAGTTTGGTTCTTTTTGGAGCCAAAAATAGGAGCTGGCTATGGCATGGACTATCGATGATTCGCAACCCCGCATCCTCTACAACAAGGACAAGCACGTAGCCGTAACGGCGTCGGCCATGAGCAAGTACCACGAGTGGCGGCGGGAGATAGTGCGAGGCACGGACCCCAAGAACGCCGCCGACAAGGTGGGCGACATGCACTACGAACAACTGGGCGGCAAGCACAAGGGGATCTACACGATCCGCCTCAGTCAGGAGCACAGGGTCGCCTTTACCATCAACAGCACCCTGCAGCAGGTCAGCGTAATCAGCATTGGCGGCCATTTTCCGCCGGGCTGAGTGGTCTGGTTGAGTGCAAAAAGGCGCCCGATGGCGCCTTTTTTATTGGCTTTCAGCCGCCGCACAGCCGGGCTGTGGGTGGCGTGGTCAGCAGTGGGTCATGCGGCATTGCTGTGGGCGAGTCAGATCTGGCCAATCTCGCGGGCGGCATGTACCAACTGCTCCAGCTGATGATGGATCTGGCCGCGATCGAGTTGTTGTAGTGGCTGACGACTCCAGAGTACCGGGGTCAGGCTATCCGGATCGAATGCCAGAACCGGTTTGCAGGGGTCCTGGCTAAACAGGTTCTGGGCTGCGGCTTGTGCGCTGGTGGCGGCTTCCAGGCGGGTAAACATCAGCAGGTAGTTGGCCGGGTGTTCGGTCAGGTGGTAGGTATGCTCGCCGATCTGCAGGCTGGTGACGCTCTCTTCCTGTGCTGGCATGGGGAGAGAGAGGGAAAGAAACAGCTGATGGAGGGCTGCGTGATAAAGAGGGTTCATCGAGGGCTCCAAGTTGGTGATGGGGCAATTAGAGCAGCTCACCGGTGACGACACTGTTAATGGTGGCTCTGTTTTTTTAGCTTTCCGGCTGGCGGGGTGGTGTGCCGCGTTCAGTGCAAAAATCCCGACCACTCGCGATAGTCCGCACCCACCGCCTCTCCTAGACTGGCCACGACACATCACGAGAAGATAAACGCCATGCAGATTCAAACACATACCAGCGGCTTGCAGGCCGTGGCCCAGCACAATGACGTTACAGCGGAGGTTGGCCGACTGGGCCAGCTGGAGGCTCATCAGGTTGCTACCAGTCATGATGCCCTTCAGCTGGGCAACCGCAGTGAACCGCAAAAAGGACAGGGGCTGCTGTCCCGTTTGGGAGCCCAGTTGGCCCGTCCGTTTGTGGCGCTGAAAGAGTGGATCGGCAATCTGCTGGGGGCCCGTACCGAGGCACCCGCCCACTCAGCCCCACCGGCAGACAGCCTCTCCCTGGCCGATCAAAAGCGTCTGCTTCTGCAAAAGGCATTGCCCTTTACCCTGGGCGGCCTCGATAAGGCGAACGAGCTCAATAACATAGATGCACAGCAGTTGGGGCAGGAACATGCCCGGCTGGCGACCGGCAATGGCGCCCTGCGCTCGCTGGCAACCTCACTGAACGGGATCAAGGATGGTTCCATGCGGCAGGAGAGCCAAACCTTGGCGGCCGGGTTGCTTGAACGTCCCATCGCTGGCATCCCGCTCCAGCAATGGGGGACTGTGGGTGGCAAGGTGACGGAGTTGATCGCCAACGCGACTCCGGAGCAGTTACAAGAGGCAATGAGCCAGCTGCACGCAGTGATGGCGGAAGTGGCCGACCTGCAACGCGCGGTCAAGGCCGAGGTTGCCGGTGAACCATTGCCAGCTGCCTCCAGTGCCGAGGTTGTGGCGGCCCCACATGGTGAGGCCAAGCCTGCCGCCCGTGAAACCGTCGCCATGGCGCGCCAGACCGAGGTCACCGGTTACAAGCAGGCGCTGGAGCTCATCAGCTACCAGGCCAGCTATCTGCTGCGGGATCAGGCTTCGACCGAAGTTACCCTGAGCAGTGATGACCTCAACGCCTTGCACCAACACATTGCCGATGGCTCCATCAATGGCTCCCATATGGCCAAGCTGCAAACCCGAGGTGATCTGCAGATCCTGCGTACATTGGCGCTCTCTCTTGCGAGCGGCAGCGATGCCAATGGCGCTTCTCTGGGCAATGCACTCGAGAGTCTCGCCTCGGCGCGTCCCAACCAGCGGTTGGTGCTGGGCGGTCTGATGCAGTTTGCAGGTCAGACCGACCAGGCATGGGCAGACCAGACCGCCGGCAAGCCGGAAGATCGACTCGATGCAGGGGCGCGACTGCGCTTTGACACCGGCCACATGAAGGCTGAACTGGCCCGCCTTGATGACAGTGCGGCTCGGCAGGTACTGCAACAGCTGGAGGGGGATTTTGGTGATCGAGCCAAGGCTGTCTGTGATTTCGCGGTGGCACAGGTCTCTACCTTTGCCGACAGCGAGAGCAGCCCGGAAGCCGTATTGGTCTCCCGCTTGACCCGTATGGGCAATCTGGTGGGCAGTCTGACCGACGAACTCAAGGCACGCCTTCAGCTGCCCGAGTCAGCACGCGGTGAGCCGACCATGATCGACTCCGTCAGCCAGCTGACTCCGCTGGAGCTGGCGGCTCTGGCCCATATCGGTGTCGGGGCCGACTATCTGTAACAAGCTTGCTCGTTACCCGTAAGGCAAGAGTCATGGCGTTAAAACGGACACCTTCTGGTGTCCGTTTTTTTATGGAGAATGAGCCGGTTGTAAAGTTACGGCCGGTAGCGGGCGGCAGTGATGAACTGGCCGAAGGTCTCGCACCAGATGATCACGCTGTCGTAGTCGGCCGGGTTTACATCGGCAGGCAGGGGGACGATAAAGTTGTCGAAAGTCTTCACCGGCCCGATCTTCACCATCTTCTCCTTCAGGCGGGCAAAGTCGGCCTCGGTCTCGACGAAGGTGGGCGACAGGTAGAGCTGGTAGTCGGGGCCCGGCGCCAGCCTGCCCATCAGGCTGATGGCATCGGGCCCTATGCTGACCTGCCCCTCACCCCAGTGCAGCCGGTCGCTGTCTTGCAGATCCCGGCGAAAGGTGCCGTGAAAGCTGGCCTGAGCCTGCCGGGCGGCAACCTGCTCGTTGGCGGGGGCGGGCGGGGCGATCAGGATCGGCAGGGCATAGATGCCGGCCGCAAAGCCGGCGGCGCCCACCAGCAGATGGCTGGCCAGCAGCAGGGTCAGGGTCTTGCGTTGCATAGTGTCTCGGTCGTTGATTAATTGATGGCTCCACCCTACCAGCAGGCCGCCGTCATGCCCAGCCCGGGAGGGGGGCATGACGGTGGTTGCTCGGGCATCGCGTTGGCGGGGCTTACTGGATGCTGACCGAGAGGGTGTGGGGCACCTGCTCGCCACGGCGGGCGGAGGCGCGCATCTGATAGACCTGGATCAGGTACTTGCCGGAGGCGGGCAGGGCACCTTGCCACTGGCCATCGCCATCGTTGCGGCCCAGCGCCTCGGCCTGACCGGGTTGGGCACCGGGGGCGAAGACGTTGAAGTTGGCGTTGCTGCTGCCGCCGATCTTGACCGTCATGGTCTGGCCCGCCTTGGCCACCAGTGTGTAGTGGATGGTGTCGTAACCCGCGAAGCTGCCCTTGAGCTGGGCGCTGTGGGCCCCCTTGGCAAACTGCACCGGGACCGTGGTGATCTTGTCGGCGGCCTGCGCACCGGCGGCGGCCATGGTGACGGCCAGCAGGGCGGCCTGAATTGCTCGTTTCATCGTTGCACCTCGTGAAGGGGCCCTGTCACCTTGGCAGAGCCGCCCTGACAAGATATGACTAAATCGGTGGACTGGCTATCCGGGTGGTGGTCGGGTCAGATGTGTCGATGGGGCAGATGTGGTGCGAACGGGGGAGATACCTGGCGACCCTATCCTCGCATGTTGCAGCGCAAGGCAAGCGACGGTCGCGCGGGTTGTTAAAGCCGGGCACAGCTGATTGGCCCGGCTTGGTGTTCACTCCCTTTATCGCACGAATCAGTGCGCGGGCAGGATTAGGGGTTGAAGCTGCGGGTGATCTTCAGCTGATGAATCCCGCCGGAGCACTGGGCATCATTGCCCCAGGCGCTGACAGGCAGGCCGCGCTCCAGCGCCAGCAAGGCCATCTCGAACATGCCCCTGCCGGGATAATCATTCAGGTTCTTGAAGACATGGAAGCTCGTGCTGCCCTGCTCATAATTCTTTTCCCATGAAATGACCACCGCATTGCCCGCGTCGGGGCCGCCACTGGCCGATTTGATATAACCGGCATGCACATCGGTCAACATGACCTGGTCAAGACACTGCACATCGACCCGGTAAGTGGCCAAGGCACTGGTAGAGCACATCAGGGCGGACAAGGCTGCCAACATCACGAACTTCTTTTTTATGATCATTCTACACATCTCCATCTGTGTGTTTCAGGTGAATGGCGGAAATTAAAATGGAGAGATGGAAAAGGCCATGGCTATTTAATTTAGATAAGTCTGATATTGATTTTATATATTGCTTTGCAAGTGCATTGTTTGGACTTTCTATTTTTACTTGAAAATAAATCATTGATTTTAAACGGTTTGTTTTCGAATGTGGATGTCACCATTTTTCATCGTTACGGTGATATGAAAGATGGTTGGATATATAAAACAAAGCATTTTTAATGCTGCGTTGTTTATTTTTAGGTATGTATTGGCAAAGATTACAGCTTGATTGATGAGGCACAACAAGAAGAAATGGGGCGTACAAAATATCTTTTGTGGTTATTGCTATCCATCAGCCAGCCTGCATATGCATTTGGATGATCGGTAGAGAGGCTGGCTTATATGCGCGCGTATTCGATGACGGCTATCGCTCAAGGTAGTCCGCTGACGGGCATATCCCATGCAGCCTTGAACAAGACGCTGTGGGTGCGATGACAATCCGGTACCCTATGGCTCGGGTTCTTCTTTTATCACGGGAATGGGACATGCTGATCATCTTCAGTGGTTTGCCGGGCAGCGGGAAAAGCACCATAGCACGGGCCCTGGCCCGGCGACTGGGGGCCGTCTACCTGCGCATCGATACCATAGAGCAGGCCATTCGTGCCGCCGAGCAGGCGGATCACGAGATGGGGCCCGCCGGTTATTTCGTTGCCTATGGGCTGGCCAGAGAGAACCTGGCACTTGGCTCGACCGTCATCACGGATTCCGTTAACCCCATCCAGCTCACCCGGGATGCTTACCACGATATCGCCCGCGCGGTCGGGGTGCCCTGTCTCGATGTCGAGGTGGTCTGCTCCAACCCAAGCCTGCACCGCGAACGGGTCGAGAACCGGACGGTGGATATCGAGGGGTTGGCATTGCCGGATTGGCAGGCGGTGATCGATCGCGACTATCAACCCTGGGACAGTGAGCGCCTGGTACTGGATAGCGCCACCCTGTCGGTTACCCAGAGCGTGGAGAAGATTGTCGCTGCGTTGGCACAGGAATCGTAGGTTCGATTAGCGCAGCGTCATCGGACGAACGAGATGCTTTTGCCGCAGTTGTTGCCGTGAAACAGGATCGGCCAGCCGGAGGGGGGAATTCGGGTGGTGGTTATGGCGGGAGAGTTGATTTACGCGAACGTCCGATTACGCCTGACGGCTAATCGAACCTACGGGCGATCTGGCAGGTGTCGGGGATGAAATTGCCCCCTTCTCCCCTTGCGGGAGAAGGGTTGGGGATGAGGGGGAATTATGCCAGCCCAAGGTCAATGTTGGGCTTCTCGATGTTCGGCACCGACCGGCATGCACCATATCTCACCGCCTCATGTAGGTTCGATTAGCGCTGCGTAATCGGACGATCGAGATGCTTTTGTTTCGGTTGTTCCTGTGAGTCTGCGGCGGCCCGCAGGAGGGGAAAATTCGGCTGGCCTTGATGGCGGGAGAATCTATTTACGCGAATGTCCGATTACGCCTGACGGCTAATCGAACCTACGAGTTACAACCCCAAATCGTTCAGTGTGGAACGATGTGCATCCATGAATTTCCTGGCCATATCTGCCTGTTCTTTTGTGATATTTTCCAAGTCTGGAAGTATTGATTCAAATCGTTTAAATCTTCCTTCCATACCAGAAAAGGAAATTCCATCTACAAAAGACTGTTTTAAAAAAAGAGACCCTATAACATGTAACTCAGTTGATAGTTCTTTCTTTAATAAAATCCGGTTTGTTATCCAAAGGTATATATCCACAATTTGTAAACCAATAGACTCTTGGCTTTTTGATATCTCAATATTACTGTTAATTAAGTTTTTATTTATCAGGTCTGCTTTTCCTATTGATGCAAACAATGGATGATTAAGGTATTTATTTCTATCTTCCTGTGTTGCCCTTTTCATTCCATCAGAAATCAAACTAGCATTTCGATAGGTCTCAATTTGTGCTTTATTAAATTGTGTTTGCATATCAACTGTTATTGATAGAGCTTTTTTTCTGTTTTTTAATTTTAATCGTCTAGAAATACTTGAAGCAACGAATTGAAATCCAACTGCATTTGGTGATATTGCTTTTTCATCAGGTTGACCAAAGTCCATTGCTAGAGGGTTTTTTATTGCGAACCCAAGCGCATTAATTATTATTTCTTTTGAACGAGCATCCAAGCATGATTTGTTTGTAATGCTTCTTATTTCTTCTAAGGTCTGAATGATGTCTGATTCTTTATTTTCTATGTATTTACATGTGCATAGTGCCCATGTTTTCTTTAAAATGTCATCATCTAAAATAGCAGCCAACTTAAGTATTATAAGATAGCGCATAGGGGTCCAATATGTATCCCATCTAACAGCAGGGTTGATACCAGCATCAAATATAGCGTCAAAAAGACAAACAACAGCTAGGGCTCTTTTTTCAATGAAATAATAATCGAATGAAAATTTGAATTTATCCTGTAATAGATAAAGCTCTCGTGATATCTCAGTTAGTTTATTGACTCCGAGATGATTTGCGTGAAGGCAATCAATGTCGAGCTTCTTTGTTATATCTTTGAACCACTGTTTTCCTAATGCATCTACGTTCAATGTGCTGGATAGAACACCATAAGTTAATATAGGTTGATTTTTATCAAAAAGTTGATTGCCTGTATTACCTGATTCATCCACATGAAAGAACATTTTAGTGTTACCTATCGTGTGCAAACGAAGGTAATAGATTAATCTATTTTTAATAAAAACGGCGCCGAAAGGCGCCGTTTTTTGATCTAGCCAACAAACCTCAATCACTGTAGCAGGGAGATATCCGCCACTTGCAGGAACAGGTTGCGCAGGTTGTTCAGCAGCGCCAGACGGTTGGCCTTGAGGGCCTCGTCGTCGGCCATCACCATCACCTCGTTGAAGAAGGTATCGACCGGCTCGCGCAGGGCGGCCAGACGGGTGAGGGCAGCCTGGTAGTCACCGGCGGCGAACAGCGGGGCCAGTTCGGCCTGCAGTGCGGCAACCTGGGTGGCCAGCGCCTTCTCGGCGGCATCGACCAGCAGTTCCGGTTTGACGGCAGTCGGCAACTCGCCTTCGACCTTGGCCAGAATGTTGCTCACGCGCTTGTTGGCGGCGGCCAGTGCCAGTGCGGCATCCAGAGTGCGGAAGTGGCTGACGGCCTTGACGCGACGATCGAAGTCGAGCGGACGGGTCGGGCGGCGGGCCAGCACGGCCAGCACCACATCGGCACCGATGCCTTCGTCCTGATAGGCGGCACGGAAGCGGCCTAGCATAAAGTCGACCACGTCGGTGACGACGGTTTTGTTGGTCAGCTTGTCGCCGTAGACGCGTACCGCTTCTTCAACCAGTTCAACCAGATCCAGATCCAGCTGCTTCTCGGTCATGATGCGCAGGGCACCGATGGCGGCGCGACGCAGGGCGAACGGATCCTTGTCACCCTTCGGCAGCATGCCGATGCCGAAGATACCGGCCAGGGTGTCGAACTTGTCGGCCAGCGCGACGGCGCAGGCAACCAGACCGGACGGCAGGGCATCGCCGGCAAAGCGCGGCATGTACTGCTCGTTGAGGGCCACGGCAACCGCTTCGTCTTCGCCATCGTGACGGGCGTAGTGCATCCCCATGACACCCTGGGTGTCGGTGAACTCGCCGACCATGTTGGTCATCAGATCACACTTGGAGAGCAGACCGGCACGCTTGGCCTGAGCCACGTCGGCGCCGATACGCTCGGCGATAAAGCCGGCGACGGTCTCGATACGCTCGACCTTGGCCTTGACGGTGCCCAGCTGTTGCTGGAACAGCACGGTCTCGAGGCGCGGCAGGCGGGAGGCCAGAGTCTGCTTGAGGTCGGTCTTGAAGAAGAACTCGGCGTCTGAGAGACGAGGGCGAACCACCTTCTCGTTGCCGCTGATGATCTGGCTCGGGTCTTTGGACTCGATGTTGGTGACGAAGATGAACTTCGGCAGCAGCTTGCCGTTCTTGTCGTATACCGGGAAGTACTTCTGGTCACCCTTCATGGTGTGCACCAGTGCCTCGGCCGGCACAGCCAGGAACTTCTCTTCGAAGTTGGCGGTCAGCACCACAGGCCACTCGACCAGGGCGGTCACTTCTTCCAGCAGGTCGTCGTCCAGATCGGCCACGCCACCGAAGGCGGCAGCGGCCGCTTCGGCGTCAGCCTTGATCTTGGCCTTGCGCGCCATGAAGTCGGCAATCACCATGCCGCGCTCCTGCAGGATCTGCGGGTACTGGCTGGCGTTGTCGATGGTGAATTCGCTCTCGCCCATAAAGCGGTGGCCGCGGATGGTGCGGGCAGAGTCGGTACCCAGAATGTGGGCGGGCACCAGATCCCCATCCAGCAGCAGGGTCACGGTGAAGACCGGACGCACGAACTGGATGGTCTTGTCGCCCCAGCGCATCATTTTCGGGATCGGCAGCTTGGCCAGCGCGGAGGCGACCAGTTCGCCCAACAACTCTTTGGCCGGACGGCCTTCGACCTTGGCGGTGTGAACCAGCCACTCGCCCTTGTCGGTGACCAGACGCTCGGCCTGCTCAACGGTGATGCCGTTGCCACGGGCCCAGCCTTCGGCGGCCTTGGTCGGCTTACCGTCCGCATCGAACGCCTGAGCTACGGCCGGGCCGCGCTTCTCGACGCTCTTGCTCGGCTGTTCGCCAGCCAGTGCGTGCACCTTCAGCGCCAGACGGCGCGGGGAGGCAAACCACTCGACGTCGCCAAAGGCCAGATCGGCCTTGGTCAGTTCGGCTTTGAAGTTGTCGGCAAAGGCTTCGGCCAGGGAGCGCAGGGCTTTGGGCGGCAGCTCAGCAGTACCGATCTCTACCAGAAATGTATGTTGTGCCATGTCCGTTCCTTAACCTTGCTTGTTCTCACTGCGCTGACACATCGGGAAGCCCAGCGCTTCGCGGGAGGCGTAGTAGGCTTCCGCCACGGCCTTGGTCAGGGTGCGAATGCGCAGGATGTAGCGCTGACGCTCGGTGACCGAGATGGCCTTGCGGGCATCCAGCAGGTTGAAGGAGTGAGCGGCTTTGAGGATGCGCTCGTAGGCAGGCAGCGGCAGCGGTTTTTCCAGTGCCAGCAGATTCTGGGCTTCCTTCTCGTACTGCTCGAAGCAGTGGAACAGGAACTCCACATCGGCGTGTTCGAAGTTGTAGGTGGATTGCTCCACTTCGTTCTGGTGGAACACGTCGCCGTAGGTGGTCTTGCCCAGCGGGCCGTCAGACCAGACCAGGTCGTAGACGCTGTCGACGCCCTGGATGTACATGGCCAGACGCTCGAGACCGTAGGTGATCTCGCCGGTCACCGGCTTGCACTCGAGGCCGCCAACCTGCTGGAAGTAGGTGAACTGGGTCACTTCCATGCCGTTCAGCCACACTTCCCAACCCAGACCCCAGGCCCCTAAGGTCGGGTTTTCCCAGTTGTCTTCCACGAAACGGATGTCGTGGATCTCGGGATCCATGCCCAGCTCTTTCAGGGAGCCCAGATAGAGTTCCTGAATGTTGTCGGGGGAAGGCTTGATGATCACCTGGAACTGGTAGTAGTGCTGCAGGCGGTTCGGGTTTTCACCGTAGCGGCCGTCAGTCGGACGGCGGGACGGTTGCACGTAGGCGCAGGCGATGGGCTCGGGGCCCAGGGCGCGCAGGCAGGTCATGGGGTGAGAAGTACCGGCACCCACTTCCATATCCAGCGGCTGAATGATGGTACAGCCCTGGCGGGACCAATAGTCCTGCAGCTGCAGGATCAGGCCCTGAAAGGTTTTGACATCGAATTTTTGCATAATTTTTTTCGCGCGAAATGAAATCAGAGCAAGATTTGCTGAATGTGAACCGAAGGAGTATACCGTCTGGCATGGTCGGATAATAGGCGAAATTACAGCGGATTAATGTGATGGCGCTGCGCGGGGCCTGGGCGGGAGGGGTTGTCGGCACTCCCACGCCCAGGTTGGCATCGACCCCGGGGATTGGATGAAATGACAGGAGAGAGGGAATGGAGTTGCGTTGCGCCTGGGTGACCAAGGACCCGGAATACATCGAATACCATGACAAACAGTGGGGGAGGCCGGTTCATGACTCGCGCGAGCTGTTTGCCAAGCTCTGCCTCGACGGTCAGCAGGCGGGGCTGTCTTGGATCACCATCCTGAAGCGCACCGAGAGCTACCATCGTGCCTATGTGGATTTTGATCCGGTGCGCATCGCGCAGTTCGACGAGCAGGACGTGGAGCGGCTGATGCAGGATACCGGCATCATCCGCAACCGGCTCAAGGTGCAGTCGATCATCAAAAACGCCCGCGCCTATCTGGCGCTGGAAGCGGAAGGCATCGACTTTGTCGATTATCTGTGGGGCTTCGTGGGTGGCGCCCCCATCGTCAACCAGCGCCAGGGCAACGGCGACATTCCGGCGACCTCAGCGGAGTCGGATGCCATGTCCAAGGCGCTCAAGAAGCGCGGCTTCACCTTCGTCGGCAGCACCATCTGCTACGCCTTCATGCAGGCGGTGGGGATGGTGAACGATCATCTCGTCACCTGCCCCTGCCACGCCGAATGCCAGCAGGGGCCTGCGCGCCAATAAACCGGGTGCAAGGTAAAAGAGAAGGGAGGCTGATGCCTCCCTTCTGCATATCGGCATGGCGCCAGCCATGGGCCGTCAGGCGATCCCGGCCTGACGGAGCGTGCCTGAGTACTGTTTGTCGACCTTGGAGATGTGGTTGAGCAGCCAATTCTTGAGAAACACCAGCAGCTCCATGTTGAACTCCTCGTCGTCCGTGCCGTTGCGCTGCATCAGGGTATCGAGCTCCGCCAGCAGCCGGGCGTGTTCCTCTTTGTGGCGGCGCAGCTCGGGGTAGCCCGCCTGCTCCATCACCTGCTCCTCGTCGGCGAAGTGCCGGGTGGCGAGCTTGAGCAGCTCGTCGAGCCGCTGCTTGCGAAGCTGAGCCGGACTCTTGTCGATGACTGCCTGGTAGAGCCGGTTCATCGCCTCGAACAAGCCCAGATGCTGGTTGTCCATGCTGGGCACCTGCACCATGAAGGCCTCGTTCCAGTGCAAGAGCTCCTGATCCTGGGTGGCTGAGCCAGCCTTGCTGACGTCGAACTGATCGCTGATGAGGCCGATCTCCTCGTTGGCCTGGTTCATGTCCCGGGTGTGGCTGCGGCTCTGGCGCGCCAGCTCCAGGCATTCGCGGGCAATGCTGGCGACCTCCATCACATTGCGGTTGGTCTCTTCGGTGACCTGGGCCTGCTGGCCGGCGGCGGTGGCGATGTGGCCGTTCATGTCGTTGACCCGGGTGATGGCTTCGACGATGGCGGTCAGGGTCTCGCCGGTGCCCGCCGCCTGGCTGACCGCCTGTTCGCTCACGTTGCGGGTGGTGTGCATGGTGGTCACCGCATGGCGGGTGTTGTGCTGCAGCGCCTCGATGCGCTGCTGGATGTCGACGGTGGCGGCCTGGGTGCGGGTCGCCAGCTGGCGCACCTCGTCGGCCACCACCGCGAAGCCGCGCCCCTGCTCGCCGGCCCGGGCCGCTTCGATGGCGGCGTTGAGGGCCAGCAGGTTGGTCTGCTCCGAGATGGTGCGGATCACCTGAAGTATGTTGCCGATCTGGGTGCTCTCCTGATCCAGCTGGGTCACTTCCCCGGCGGATTGCTCGATGTGGTCGGCCACCTGCCGGATCAGGGTGATGGTCTGGCTTACCTGACGCTGGCCGTCGTGGGCCTGCTGCTGGGTCAGCAGGGTATCCTGGCTGGCCTGCTCGGTGTTGTGCTCGATGTTGTGGACGGTGGCTGTCATCTCGTTGATGGCGGTCGCCAGCATGTCGGTATTCTGCTGGGCCTGCTGCATGCTGCTGAGGGTGCTGCCGGAGTGGGCCATCAGCAGCGCCATCTTGTCGTGGGTCTTGCGCGACACCAGTTGTACCGTGCCGATCAGGTTGTCGATATTGCCGAGGAAGCGGTTGAACACTTCCGCCAGATAGGCGAACTCGTCCTTGCCCTGGCTGTGCAGCCGGAAGGTGAGGTTGTGGCTGTGGTTGGCCAGCTCGACCAGCTGGCCCATCAGATGCTGCAGCGGGCCGACGGTCTTGCGGTAGATGAGCAGCAACATCAGCAGGATGACGGTCAGGCTGACGGCCAGCTGCAGCATGTCCTGACGCTGCAGGGTCTGGCTCTGGGCATGGATATCCTGTTCCCGCTGCTTGAACCCTTGCTGTTGCTGTTCCAGCACGGCCGCGACCTGGCTGGCGATGTTGTCGGTGAGGGCATCGAAGCCTTCGTTCGGCTGCTTCATCAGCTGGTTGCCAGCCTCGCGCCCCTCTTTCAGATAGATGTCCACCATCCGCTTGCCGATCTCCAGCTGACGGGTCAGCAGCGGGGTGAGTGGCGCCTGCAATTGTGGCAGCCGCTCCAGCAGCTGGCGAGCCGCCTGGGCGTGCTGCTCGGCCTCGCCGATGGAGTCCATCTCGCCGGAGACGGCGGCATCGGTCAGGAACTGCTGAACCTGGGTGGTGTGATACCGCAGCTCCTGCAGGGTGATCTGCTCGTTGGCGCTGAGGATGAGCTGGTTGGGAAGCTCACCGAGGCGGGCAGTCAGGCTGCTGCGCCAGAGCCCGCCCAGCGCCATGGTGAGCAGAATGATGAGGCTGGCACTCAACAGCAGGTGCCGGATCGATACGTTGCGAAGCAGTGCGGACATGAGAGACCCCTGAGCACTATTGATGGTGCATTCAATAGTAGCCAATAGAGACGTATTTGGTCCGTTGAACAAGGGGATAGGTCAAGGTGGTGGCCTGGTTCCGGCTGCCGGTTCAGTCGGCATCCAGCCAGCGTGCGGATACTGGGACGTGGGCAGAGAGGGGCGTGACGCTGATAACGTCACACCTTGGCACACCTCTGGGGTAGAATGCGCCCTCTTTGGATTTGAGTCGGTTTTTTTAGAGGTTTTTCATGCATTTCAAGACAATCGTTCCCGCCGTTGCTCTGGCCGTCGCCCTGAGCGGCTGTACCACCAACCCCTATACCGGCGAGTCCCAAACCTCCAAGGGCGCCTGGGGCGCACTGGCGGGCGCCGCTGCGGGTGCCGCCGTGGGTGCGCTCTCCTCCAGCAAGGGTGACCGCAAGAAAGGGATCCTGACCGGCGTGGCCGCCGGTGCCGCGTTGGGTGGTGGTATCGGCTACTACATGGACGTGCAGGAAGCCAAGCTGCGCGAGAAGCTGCAAGGCACCGGCGTCAGCGTGACCCGCAACGGTGATCAGCTGATCCTCAACATGCCGAACAACGTCACCTTCGACAGCTCCAGCGCCCAGCTGAAGGCCGCCGGTGCCAACACCCTGTCCGGCGTGGCCATGGTGGTCGCCGAGTTCGACAAGACCCGCCTGAACGTGGTTGGTCACACCGACAGCACCGGCTCCCGCGAGCTGAACATGAAGCTCTCCGCCCAGCGCGCCGATGCCGTCGCCGCCCAGCTGATCGGCCAGGGTGTGACCGGCAGCCGCATCGCCACCAGTGGCGTGGGCCCGGATCAGCCGGTCGCCACCAACAGCACAGCCGAAGGCAAGGCCCAGAACCGTCGGGTGACCATCACCCTGACCCCGACCGCCTAAGCGGCCCGGTTCGCAGCCATGAAAAAGGCCCCGCCAGCGATGGCGGGGCCTTTTTATTGGGGCCGTTGCGAGCAATGGCGCCTTGTTTTTTGCCCTCTTCTCCCCTTGCGGGAGAAGGGACGGTGTTGGCGTCAGGGGAGCCAGGCATCCCACCCGGCTTAGACGGCGGCAGTCAGCTGCACTTCTACCTTGTAGCCTTCGTGGGCCAGACGGGCCTGAACACAGGCGCGCACGGGGGCTGTGTCGGCATCAGGGGAGCCAGGCATCCCGCCCGGCTTAGACGGCGGCAGTCAGCTGCACTTCTACCTTGTAGCCTTCGTGGGCGAGACGGGCTTGTACACAGGCGCACACGGGGGCGGTGTTGGCGTCAGGGGAGCCAGGCATCCCACCCGGCTTAGAGGGCTGCTGTCAGCTGCACTTCCACCTTGTAGCCTTCGTGGGCGAGACGGGCCTGAACGCAGGCTCTCACCGGTGCGGTGCCCGCCGGAATCCAGGCATCCCACTGCTCGTTGAAGGCGGCGATGTCTGCAATGTCCTTGAGATAGATGTTGGCCATCAGGATCTTGTCGACGCCGGAGCCATTGGCTTCCAGCAGGCGCTGCAGGCTGGTCAACACTTCGCGGGTCTGCTGGTGAATATCGGCGGTGTCGGTGGCGGGCACTTCCACCACGTAGAGGGTACCGTTGTGAATGACCACGTCAGACCAACGCTGGGTGGTGCCGATTCGGGTAATAGCTGGCA
This sequence comes from Aeromonas sp. R5-3, assembly GCF_040908225.1. Lineage (NCBI taxonomy): Bacteria > Pseudomonadati > Pseudomonadota > Gammaproteobacteria > Aeromonadales > Aeromonadaceae > Aeromonas > Aeromonas sp. R5-3. Next base: position 34,950 of record NZ_JBFODH010000028.1, read on the forward strand.
TGGATTGCTCCGGTAGTGTGGCTTACTGGCCCTTGCGGATCAGATAGCGGTAAGGGGCCTGCTCTGTCTCGCTGGCGACCAGGGTGTGATCCATGAAGCGGCAGAAACTGGGAATGTCGCGGGTGGTTGAGGGATCGTCGGCACTGACCAGCAGGGTCTCCCCATCAGCCATCAGCCGCACTTTTTTACGCACCATCATGACAGGTTCGGGACAACGAAGCCCGATTGCGTCCAACTCGTGAGTCGCGTCGCAGAATAAAGCACTCATCAATAATCAACCTTCAACCAAATCAGCTGCCAATGATACTCACGGCGAAAAAATAATCAAACGACCTGGGCTGTCAACAGCATATGTAACCAAAGTGTTATCCGGCCCTACCCACACCCCGCCGTATGAGTAATATAAAAATTGAACCATATTCAACAAGGAGGTGTGAATATGCAGGTCTCCTACGGCAGATTACAAGCCTACGCAGGCATGGGGTTCTTGTCTTTCGCCATGATAGTGATGGGCAGCCCGATCGGTAACACCGGCACCTGGTTCGGTTCCATGGTGATGATCGGACTGGGGCTCTGGATCGAGCTCAGCGATTACTACGACGAGGATGAGGACGAAAACGATCAATCCTGACCCCAAGACTCTCACGATGACAAAGGCGGATATCTCATCCGCCTTTGTCGTTTCTGGCCGCAGTGAAAAGCGTCAGCGGGTCGAGCGCATGGCCCGCTCCAGATGCAGGGCGGTCTGTTGCGGGTTGGCTCTGGGGTCGTTGAAGAAGTTGCTCAACACATCCATGATCGCCTGGCGCATGTTGGTCGGCGTCGCCATCCCCTCCGCCATGCTGGGCAGCAGGTTGCCCTCTCGCTCCGCCTGCAGGAAATCCTGGTAGGAGCGCACGGCGCAGCGGTCGAACTTGCTCATGTCCGGTTTGACCAGCGCCGGGATAGAACCCTTCACCCGGTTGAACTCCTGCTGGAAGCGCGGCGTCATCAGCAGCTGGGCCAGTTCGCCCTGGGCCTGCAGCTGGGCGGGATCCCGCTGCTTGAACATGGCGATGGAGTCGAGGTTGTAGCTGAACAGCCCCTGGCTGCCGGGGCTCGGCAGGCACTCGATATCCTCGCCTGGCCGATAGTTGCCGGCGCTCAGCTCGCCCTTTACCCAGTCCCCCATCACCTGCATGGCTGCGCCGCCGCTCTCCAGCAGGTTGGTGGCCTGGTGCCACTTCAGGCCGGCGTATTTCTCCGGCACATAGCCGCGCAGCTGCTGGAAGCGGGTCAGCACCCGCACCATGTCGGGACCGGTCAGGGTGGCGCTGTCCTGTTCCACGAACGCCTTGCGGTAGAACGCTTTGCCGCCCTCGCCGAGCGCCACCGTTTCGAACAGCACTGCCAGCTGCCAGGGTTCGTTGCCGATAGCGAGCGGGGTGATCCCTTTCTCCTTGAGCCGGTCGGCCACGGTCACGAACTGGGCCCAGCTGGTGGGGGGGGTCAGCTTGTTGCGCTCGAAGATCTTGCGGTTGAGCCACAGCCAGTTGACCCTGTGGATACCGGTGGGTACCGCCATCAGGGCGCCGTTCTGGCTGAGGGTCTCCCGCACCATGGGCGGCAGCTGGGGGTACCAGCCGAGGTGTTCGGCCATGGGGCTGAGATCGCGCAGGAAGCCGAGTCCGGCCCACTCCCGCAACTCGAACCCCTTGAGGTGGGCTGCCTCCGGCGGGTTGGCCGCCAGCGCCCGGCTTTTCAGCACCGTCATGGCGCTCTTGCCGCCGCCCCCTTGCACCGCGAAGTCGTTCCACTGATTGCCCTGCTCGGTCCATTCTGACTTGAGCACCTCCACCGCCTTGGCCTCGCCGCCGGACGTCCACCAGTGCAGCACCTCCACCTGGGAGGCGCTTACAGGCAGGGAGAGCAGGGTGATGACAGAAAAAGACAACCACTTCATAAGGTTACTGCCTTGGTAGGGAGAGGGTGGCCTGCAGGCCGCCCTGCGGACGATTTTCCAGCACCAGGTCGCCGCCGTGGGCGTGGGCTATGTTGCGGGCAATGCCCAGACCCAGGCCGGTGCCGGCCAGATCCGTGCTGAGCCGGTAGTAGGGCTCGAAGATGCGTTCGAACTGATCTTCCGGCAGGCCGGGGCCCTCGTCCATGATGAACAGGATCAGCATCTCTTCGTCGTCCATGATGATGATGCGCACTTTCTGGCCGTATTTGATGCCGTTGTCCACCAGGTTGCCGATGCAGCGCTTGAGGGCCAGCGGTTTGCCGCGGTAGGGCTGCTTGCAGTGGCCTTCGATGGTCAGCCGCTCGTCGTGCAGGTTCATGGCCTCCGCCATCTGTTCCAGCATGGCGTCGATGTCGAGCTGCTCGATGTTCTCGTGGATGTCGGTATCCTTCACCGTCTGCAGCGCCCCCTTCACCATCAGCTCCAGCTCGTCCAGATCCTTGTTGAACTTGGCGATCTGCTGCTCGTCGTCGAGCAGCTCGACCCGCAGCCGCAGCCGGGTGATGGGGGTCTTGAGGTCGTGGGAAATGGAGCTGAACAACCGCTCTCTATCGTCGATATAGCGGCGGATGCGGTGCTGCATGATGTTGAAGGCGCGGGTGGCCGCCACTATCTCGGAGGCCCCCTCCTCCTTGAGCGAGGGCTGGTCGATGTCCTTGCCGAGGTTGACTGCCGCCTTGGCCAGCCGGCGCAGCGGCCGGGTCTGCCAGCGCACCAGCAGGAAGGTGAAGAAGCAGAGGAACACCGTCATCAGGGCGATGAAGCGCACCTGGTTGCTGGGCATGACGGTATCATCCAGCGTCATGTAGGGGGCGGGCAACAGGGCCGCCAGATAGAGCCACTCCCCCGGCTCTATCTCGATCTGGGTCACCAGTACCGGCGGGTTGAGCGGCTCCAGCGACAGGGTGTAGCGGGCCCAGGAGGAGGGCAGATCCGCCAGCAGGGTGTCGTTGTTGAAGACGTGCAGATCCTCTGGCCGCGAGAAGTCCACCTTGATCGCCATGGCGTCGGAGAGCTTGCGGGTCAGCACCCCCTGCACCTCCTTGAGCACCAGCGTCTTGCGCTCGCTGTCGGGGATGGCGCTGATGTGGATCTCCTCCTCGTTCAGGGAGACGAAGAAGCGGCTGCCGCCCATGTTGCGCAGCTGGTCCAGCGCGATGTGGCGATACTGCAGCGGCAAGGATTTGAAGAAGTTGACGGTGGAGGCGGCCGACAGCGCCAGGTTGCGGGTGGTGCTGAGCATGCCCTCCAGCTCCCGCTTCTGGATCTGCTGCATCCAGATGCCGGTGAGGATGGTCTGGGAGAGCAGGATCGCCAGCAGCAACAGCAGCAGCATCCGCGACAGCAGGGAGCGGGGTACCAGAACCCGCCAGAACCACCTGCTATTCATGGGATCTCTCGCCTTGTGTCGATCAGCATGCCGTCGCTACCTTGCCGGGCCATCATGGGATCTCGTGCACCTCGGCAATCAGCATGTAGCCACTGCCGCGAATGGTCTTGATGATGCGCGGGCTCTTGCCGTTGTCACCCAGCTTCTGGCGCAGTCGGCTGATCTGTACGTCGATGCCGCGCTCCATCGGCAGGCTCTCGCGACCGCGAGTGGCGTCCGAGATGGTATCCCGGTCCAGCACCACGCCGGGCTGCTGCAGGAACATGCCGAGCAGCATGGCATCGCTGCCGGAGAGATCCAGCAGGCTGCCATCCTCGTGAGTCAGCTGGTGGCTCAGGGTATCCAGGGTCCATTCGGCGAAGCGCAGCCGACGGCTCGGCTCCTTCTCTTTCTCCGGCTGGCGAAATTCGGCGCGGCGCAGCAGCGCCTTGATGCGGGCCTGCAGCTCGCGCGGGCTGAACGGCTTGGCGATGTAGTCGTCGGCGCCGAGTTCCAGCCCGATCACTCGATCCGCTTCGTCGGAGGCCGCGGTCAGCATGATGATGGGAACCTGAGAGTCGCGACGGATCTGCTGGCAGAGGGTAAAACCGTCGTCGCCAGGCATCATGATATCGAGAATGATGAGGTCCGGGCTGTGCTGGGCGAGCTGCTGGCGCATCTCGTTGCCCTCCGCTGCGGTCAATACCTCGAAACCAGCCCTGGTCAGGTATTCATTGAGCAGCTCGCGGATCTCTTGGTCGTCGTCGACGATCAGCAGTTGTTTGCTCGTTGACATATGTATGTGCATCCACCCATTTTTTTGTGCAGATTGAACCTGTCGGGGGAGCAAAAAGCAAGCAAGCCCCCCATCTAATGTGAGGTTATGGGCAATATCCTCCCATATCCTGCCGTGCAAATAAAAAAGGCCGACCCAAACGGGCCGGCCAAGACGCAGATGCTGACGACAGAAGTGCACCCCGTGTGGCGCACTCCACAGACTCGATGACGGGGCAGTCTGACCGGCCCCAAAACCTGCGATACGGGCCGCCTCGCCGAGAAGCAGAAGCGGGCCCATATTGTAAAATTCAGCCCCTGGCGGGGCACTTCCCGGACCGGCGTACCGGTCCGGGAGATACAGTTACACTCGCTCGAACACGGTGGCGATGCCCTGACCCAGGCCGATGCACATGGTGGCCACGCCCAGGGTCGCGTCCTTCTCTTCCATCAGATTGATCAGGGTGGTGGAGATGCGGGCGCCGGAGCAGCCGAGCGGGTGACCCAGGGCGATGGCGCCGCCGTTCAGGTTCACCTTCTCGTCCACCACGTCTTGCAGACCCAGATCCTTCACGCAGGGGAGGGACTGGGCGGCAAACGCCTCGTTCAACTCGAACAGATCGATGTCACCGACGGTCAGACCGGCCCGCTTGAGCGCCTTCTGGGTGGCCGGCACCGGGCCGTAACCCATGATGGCGGCGTCGCAACCGGCGATGGCCATGGCACGTACCTTGGCGCGCGGGGTGAGGCCGAGCGCCTTGGCGCGATCCGCACTCATCACCAGCATGGCGGCAGCGCCATCGGACAGGGCCGAAGAGGTGCCGGCGGTGACGGTGCCGTTGACCGGGTCGAACACCGGGCGCAGCTGGCTCAGGGTGTCGACCGTGGTCTCGGGGCGGATCACCTCGTCGTAGTCGTAGAAGAAGCGGGCGCCGTTGGCGTCATGGCCTTCCAGCCCGACGATCTCCTTGGCAAAACGCCCTTCCACGGTGGCGGCGTGAGCGCGGCGATGGGAGCGGGCGGCAAACTCGTCCTGCTGCTGACGGCTGATGCCGTGCAGCTTGCCGAGCATCTCGGCGGTCAGCCCCATCATGCCGGAGGCTTTGGCCACCGACTTGGCCATGCCGGGGTGGAAGTCCACCCCATGGCTCATGGGCACGTGACCCATGTGCTCGACGCCGCCGATGATGAAGATGTCGCCGTCACCCACCTGGATGGCGCGGGAGGCGTCGTGCAGCGCCTGCATGGAGGAACCGCACAGGCGGTTGACGGTGACCGCCCCCACCTGTTTCGGGATGCCAGCCAGCAGGGCGGCGTTGCGGGCGATGTTGAAGCCCTGCTCCAGGGTCTGCTGCACGCAGCCCCAGTAGATGTCCTCGATCTCGTTCGGGTCGAGGTTGGGGTTGCGCAGCAGGATGGATTTCATCAGGTGCGCGGACAAGTCTTCTGCACGCACGTTGCGGAAGGCGCCGCCCTTGGACCGGCCCATCGGGGTCCGGATACAGTCGACAATGACTACGTCTTTCATGAATGGATCTCCTTTCCGCAATCAGTAGAAGGTTTTGCCCTGGGCGGCCATCTCACGCAGCTTGTCGCTGACGCGGTAGAGCGGGCCTAGGTCGGCATACTGGTCGGCCATGGCGACATAGCGATCCAGACCGATAGTGTCCAGATAGCGGAACACGCCGCCGCGGAAGGGAGGGAAGCCCAGACCGTAGACCAGCGCGATATCGGCTTCGGCTGGGGTGGCGACTATGCCCTCTTCCAGACAGAGCACCACCTCGTTGATCATGGGGATCATCATGCGGGCGATGATGGCGTCCTTGTCGAAATCCTGTTTCGGCTTGGCAATCGGGGTCAGCAGCTCGTAGCTGGCGGCGTCGGCCACCTTCTTCGGTTTACCCTTCTTGTCGGCCTCGTAGGCGTAGAAGCCCTTGCCATTCTTCTGACCGAAGCGGCTCGCCTCGTACATCACGTCGATGGCGGTACGGCCTTCCTTGCTCATGCGCGCCGGGAAGCCCTGCGCCATCACATCACCGGCATGGTGGCCGGTGTCGATGCCGACCACGTCCAGCAGGTAGGCGGGGCCCATGGGCCAGCCGAACTCCTTCTCCATCACCTTGTCGACGGCGGCGAAGTCGGCACCATCGGCAACCAGCTTGTTGAAGCCGAAGAAGTAGGGGAACAGCACGCGGTTGACGAAGAAGCCAGGGCAGTCGTTGACCACCACCGGGGACTTGCCCATGGCGGCGGCGTAGGCCACCACGCGGTTGATGGTGTCGTCCGAGGTTTGCTCGCCGCGGATGATCTCCACCAGCGGCATGCGGTGCACCGGGTTGAAGAAGTGCATGCCGCAGAAGTTCTCGGGGCGCTTCAGGCTCTTGGCCAGCAGGGAGATGGGGATGGTGGAGGTGTTGCTGGCGAGCACGGCGTCTTCGCCGATCACGCCTTCCACTTCACTCAGCACGGCCGCCTTCACTTTCGGGTTCTCGACCACGGCCTCGACCACCACGTCCACATGCTTGACGTTGTCATAGCTGAGGGTCGGGGTGATGGCGGAGAGCACCTGACCCATCTTGATGCCGTCGATGCGACCGCGCTCGAGCTGGCCGTTGAGCAGCTTGGTGGCTTCGCCCATGCCAAGTGCCAGCGCCTTCTCGTTGATGTCCTTCATCACCGCCGGGATGCCCTTGCTGGCGGACTGGTAGGCGATGCCGCCCCCCATGATGCCGGCACCCAGTACGGCGGCATGGCCGGTGGCCTTGTTTGCCTGCTTGGCGGCCTTCTTGGCCAGCGCCTTGATGTGCTGATCGTTGAGGAAGATGCCGACCAGCGCCTTGGCCACGTCGGTTTTCGCCAGCTTGATGAAGGTGGCGGCTTCGGCGGCCAGCGCTTCGTCACGACCCATGCCGGCGGCGGCTTCCACCGTCTTCACGGCGGCCATGGGGGCCGGATAGTGTTTGCCCGCCACGGCGGCGACCATGCCGGCGGCGGTGGTGAAGCTCATCATGGCTTCCAGTTTGGAGAGGCGCAGCGGGGCCTTCTTGGCGGCGCGGCGGCTCTGCCAGTCCAGCTTGCCCTTGATCGCGTCCTTGATCATCTGCACGGCGGCGCCCTGCAGCGCATCCGGGGCGACCACGGCATCGATGGCACCCACTTTGAGAGCGTCATCGGCACGGTAATCCTTGCCGGTGGTGATCCACTCCAGCGCGTTGTCGGCGCCGATCACTCGCGGCAGACGGACGGTGCCGCCAAAGCCCGGCATGATGCCGAGTTTGGTCTCGGGCAGGCCGATCTTGGCCGTGGTGTCGGCCAGCCGGAAGTCGGTGGAGAGAATGGTCTCGCAGCCGCCGCCCAGGGCGTGGCCCTTGATGGCGCTGAGGGTCGGCACCGGCAGATCTTCGATGGCGTTGAAGATGTCGTTGGCCTTTTTCAGCCAGCCGAGCAGATCTTCCTGCGGCAGATCGAACAGTTCCAGGAATTCGGTGATGTCGGCGCCGACGATAAAGGCGTCTTTGCCGGAGGTGAGGATCAGACCTTTTAGTTCACGTTCTTGTTGTAATGCGGCGATCGCTTCGCTCAGGGAGAGCAGGGTAGCGCGATCCAGCTTGTTGACTGAACCCGGAGCATCGAACCTCAGCTCGGCAATGCCGTCTTCGAGGTAGCTGACCGTCAGGGTTTCGCCTTGGTAGATCATGAGAGTGTCTCCTTGTTCCCACATGGTGGGGGGTGGTGCTCCTTTATCCCCAGCAGGGGGCGAGGCTCACTATTGATCCAAAAGAAGACAATTTCAACACCTATTTAAAACATTCGTTTAACAGATCTCGAGTAAAAGCTCGCCTCAGATTAACAACCAAAATAAAGGCGTCTGATGACGCCTTTATTAACCTTGTGTGGCCTCAGCTGGCCAGTTCGGGCCTGTCGCGATACTGGCTCAGCACCTCGGGATCGGCGAGGGCATGAGTGTTGTTGACGGGCCGGTTGTGCACCACTTCCCGCACCGCCAGCTCCACGATCTTGCCGGACTTGGTGCGCGGAATGGCGTCCACCTGCAGGATGCGGGCCGGCACGTGGCGGGCGGTGCAGTGCTGGCGCACCTGCTGGCGGATGCGCTCGCGCAGTGCTTCGTCCAGCTTGAGACCAGGCTTGAGCTTGACGAACAGCACAACCCGCTCGTCTTGCTGCCACTGCTGGCCGATGACGATGCTCTCTTCTACTTCCTCCAGTTGCTCGACGTAGCGGTAAATCTCGCTGGTGCCGATGCGCACGCCCCCCGGGTTGAGGGTGGCGTCGGAGCGGCCGTAGAACAGGATGCCACCGGTCGGGGTCAGCTCGATCCAGTCGCCGTGGCACCAGATGTTGTCGAACCGCTCGAAATAGGCGGCGTGGTACTTGTCGCCGCTGTCGTCTCCCCAGAAACCGATGGGCTGGGCCGGGAACGGCTTGGTGCAGACCAGCTCGCCCTTTTCACCCTGTACCGGCTGGCCCGCTTCGTTGAATACCTGCACCGCGAGGCCGAGGCCGCGCCCCTGACTCTCGCCGCGGTAAACGGGGCTGAGCGGGTTGCCGATGACAAAACAGGAGCAGATGTCGGTGCCACCTGAGATGGAGCTGAGCTGCACATCCTGCTTGATCTGCTGATAGACGTAGTCGAACCCTTCGGGAGAGAGCACGGAGCCGGTGCTGCAGATCAGCCGCAGGTGCGGCAGGCTGTGGGTCTTGATCGGGGCATAACTCTGCTTGTGCAGCGCATCCAGGTATTTGGCCGAGGTGCCAAACAGGGCGACCTCTTCGTCGCGGGCGAGATCCCACAGTACGTTGCCGTCCGGGTAGAAGGGGGAGCCGTCGTAGAGCACCAGGGTGGCGCCGGAGGCGAGCGCGCTCACCAGCCAGTTCCACATCATCCAGCCGCAGGTGGTGAAGTAGAAGATACGCTCCCCCGGCTTGATGTCGCAGTGCAGCTGGTGCTCTTTGAGATGCTGCAGCAGGGTGCCGCCGATGCCGTGCACGATGCACTTGGGCTTGCCGGTGGTGCCGGACGAGTAGAGGATGTAGAGCGGGTCATTGAAGGCCATCGGCTCGAACTGCAGGCTGGCATCCGGCTGGTCGGCCAGGATCTGACGCCAGTCGTGACCCAGCTGCAGGGAGTGGCCGAGCAGAGGGATCATGACCGTCTGCTCTATGCTGTCGATCTGGCCGACGACCCCCGCCACCTTGTCCTGAATGTCGATGGCCTTGCCGTTGTAGCGATAGCCATCCACCGCAAACAGCACCCGCGGCCGGGTCTGGCCGAAGCGCTCCACCACGCTGGCTTCGCCAAAATCCGGGCTGGTGGAGGTCCAGATTGCTCCCAGACTGGTGGTCGCCAGCATGGCTACCACGGTTTCCGGGATATTGGGCAGATAGGCTGCCACTACGTCGCCCCGGCCGATTCCTTGGCCACGCAGCCACTGGGCTAGCCTTGCGACTTGATCCGCCAGCTCGCGCCAGCTTAGGGTCTGGCTGGGGCTACCCTCGATGCGGGAGATGATGGCCGGCGTGTCATCCTGGCGGCGCAGCAGGTTTTCGGCGAAGTTGAGCCGGCTGTCGGGGAACCAGCGGGTGTGCTGCATCTCCTGGCGGTTCTCCGCCACTATGTTGCCGAGCTCGCCCTTGACGCCGCAGTGCTGCCACACCAGCGGCCAGAAACGGGTTGTCTTCTCCACCGACCACTGGTAGAGCTGGGCGTAGCTGTGCAGCTGCAGGCCGTGGAAGCGGTTGACCTCGGCCATGAAGTGCTGGAGGTTGGATTGCTGCATCCGCTCCTGATCCGGTTGCCACAGGCAAAGGTTGTGCATGAGTAGTCCCTGACTGCATGTATCTACCGGCAGTGTATTGAATTGTTTTTTATTTGTTAATGGTTGGTTTTTGTTTCATAACAAAAGCCTTGTAACGTATGCGTTACCTCACGAAGCGATTGCTTGACGGTTCGAGCCTTGATTCGCTTGATGTTATGCTGAAACCACATTTCTCCCGGAGCAGGACGCCATGAGCAGCTACAGCCAACTTTTTGCCCAGCACCTCGACACCTTGCAGCAGCGCACCCGCGACATACTGCAACAGCAGGGACTGGGCGGTCTGGCCATCCACTCCGGCCAGACCCACCGCATCTTCCTCGATGATCAGGATTACCCCTTCAAGGTGAACCCCCAGTTCAAGGCCTGGTTGCCGGTGCTGGACAATCCCCACTGCTGGTTGCTGGTGGATGGGGTGAACAAGCCGGTGCTGCTGTTCTACCGGCCGGTGGATTTCTGGCACAAGGTAGCGGACCTGCCCAACGCCTTCTGGGTCGACTTCTTCGATATCCGCTTCCTGACCCGCCCGGAGCAGGTTGCCGATCATCTGCCGGCCAACAGGCAGGAGTGGGCCTATCTGGGTGGCCATCTGGAGGTGGCCGAGCTGCTGGGGCTGGGCCAGCCCAACCCGGAGGCGGTCCTCAACTATCTGCATTATCATCGCGCCTACAAGACGGCATACGAGCTGGAGTGTCTGCGCGATGCCAACCGCATCGGGGTACGCGGGCACATTGCGGCCAAGGACTCCTTCATGGCGGGGGCGAGCGAGTTCGAGATCAACCTGGCCTACATGAAGGCGGTCGGGCAGGGGGCCAATGAGGCGCCCTACAGCAATATCGTCGCCATCAATCGCAATGCGGCCATTCTGCACTACACCCACCTATCCACCCTGCGGGTGCCCGATGCGGAGCGCTACTCCTTCCTCATCGACGCCGGCGTGGATGTGCACGGCTATGCCTCCGACATCACCCGGACCTGGGCCTGGCGGCGCGGCGAGTTTGCCGATCTGATCGCGGCGCTGGATGCCCAGCAGCAGGAGATCATTGAGGAGATCAAGCCGGGCCGCCGTTACAGCGAGCTGCATCTGCAGATGCACCACCGACTGGCGCGCCTGCTGCAAGCCACCGAGCTGGTGGACATGTCGGTGGACGAGATGATCCACACCGGGGTGACCAACGTCTTCTTCCCCCACGGTCTCGGCCACTTCCTCGGTCTGCAGGTACACGATGCCGGCGGCTTCATGCAGGATGAGCGCGGTACCCACCTGTCGGCTCCCGAACAGTTCCCCTATCTGCGCTGCACCCGGGTGATGGAGGTGGGCCAGGTGTTCACCATAGAGCCGGGCCTCTACTTCATCGACAGCCTGCTGGAGCCGCTGCGCCAGGGTGAGCAGGGCAAGCGGGTCAACTGGAACAAGGTCGAGGCGCTGCGCCCCTATGGCGGCATCCGCATCGAAGACAACGTGGTGCTGCATGCCAACGGGGTGGAGAACCTGACCAGACAAGCAGGGCTCTGATGGCGGCGGACTATTCCATACCGGCCGCACCGCTGGAGGTGAGTGAAGAGATCAAGAAGAGCCGTTTCATCACTTATCTTGCCCACACACCGACCGTCGAGGCCGCCAAGGCCTGGATTGGCGAGATAAAGCAACAACATCCCGGGGCCCGGCATCACTGCTGGGCCTTCGTCGCAGGTGCCCCGCAGGACAGTCAGGTCTATGGCTTCAGCGATGACGGTGAGCCCTCTGGCACTGCCGGCAAACCCATGCTGGCCCAGCTGATGGGAGCGGGCCTGGGTGAAGTCGCCGCCGTGGTGGTGCGTTATTACGGTGGTGTGCTGCTGGGCACCGGCGGCCTGGTCAAGGCCTACGGCGGTGGCGTGGGGGCGGCACTCAAGCAGCTCGAGACCCGCATCAAGCGCCAGCAGACGGCCTCTCTCATCCAGTGCGACTATGCCGACATGGGGGCCGTAGAGGCCCTGATCCAGGCTCATCAGGGCCAGTTGTTGACGGCCGACTATGGCGCCAGCGTCACCCTGCAGGTGGCGTGGGAGTCTGCGCTCTGGGCCCGAATCGCACAGGAATTGACCGACCGAACCCAGGGTCGGGTATCCCTTCGTCCCTTAGATGGCTAGAATCCATCGCTCTTTTGGTCTGAAGAGGGAGCCGGAATGCAGATTCTGAGCATCATTCGTATCGTTGGCCTGCTGGTCGCACTGTTCAGTTCGACCATGCTGCTGCCTGCGATGGTTGCATTTGGCTATCGTGATGGTGGTGGTGCCGAGTTCGTCAACTCCTTCTTCATCGCTCTGCTGCTCGGCGCCGCACTCTGGTTTCCCAACCGTCATCAGAAGAAGGACCTCAGGTCCAAGGAGGGCTTCCTCATCGTCGTGCTGTTCTGGGTGGTACTGGGCAGCGTCGGGGCCTTGCCGTTCCTGCTGGGAGAGGTGCCCGGCATGACGGTGTCCGAGGCCTTTTTCGAGTCGTTTTCCGGCCTGACCACCACGGGGGCGACCGTGCTCACCGGGCTGGACAACCTGCCCAAGGCGTTTCTGTTCTATCGCCAGCTGCTGCAGTGGTTGGGGGGCATGGGGATCATAGTGCTGGCGGTAGCCATACTGCCGCTGCTCGGCATCGGGGGCATGCAGCTCTATCGCGCCGAAATTCCGGGGCCGGTCAAGGACAACAAGGTCACCCCGCGTATCGCCGAGACGGCCAAGGCGCTCTGGTTCATCTATCTGCTGCTCACCTCCCTCTGCGCCCTGGCGTACTGGATGGCGGGCATGACCCTGTTCGATGCCATCTGTCACTCCTTCTCCACCATGTCAGTGGGGGGCTTCTCGACTCACGATGCCAGCATAGGTTTCTTCAACAGCCCGGCCATCAACCTGATCACAGTGCTGTTTCTGCTGCTGGCGAGCGTCAACTTTGCCCTGCACTTCATGGTGTTCGCCCACAAGCCGGTGCGCCTGAGCAGTTATCTGCGGGACTCCGAACTCAAGGTGTTCCTGAGCATCCAGTGTGTACTGGTACTGATCTGCTTCGTCTCCCTGTTGTTCCACGGCCACTACGATACCTGGCAGGATGCGCTCAACCACGGCCTGTTCCAGGCGGTGTCGCTGGGCACGACTACCGGTTACAGCACCACCAGTTATGCGGATTGGCCCTCTTTTCTACCCATGTTGCTGATGTTTTCCGCCTTCATCGGCTGCTGCGCCGGCAGCACCGGGGGCGGCATCAAGGTGATGCGCTTCATGATCCTGTTCCTGCAGGGGATGCGCGAGCTGAAGCGACTGGTGCATCCACGCGCCATCTATACCCTCAAGCTGGGCCGTCGCGCCGTACCAGAGCGGATTGTGGAGGCCGTCTGGGGCTACTTTGCCACCTATATCATTCTGTTCTTCATCTTTATGCTGTTGTTGCTGATGACCGGCTTGAATGAGGTGACCGCCTTCTCTGCCGTGGCGGCCGCGTTTACCAACGTGGGGCCGGGGCTGGGGGAGGTGTCGGCCAACTTTGGCAATATCTCGGCAACGGCCCAATGGATACTGGTGGTCGCCATGTTGTTTGGTCGATTGGAAATCTTTACGCTTCTGGTACTGTTTACCCCTGCATTCTGGCGTAGTTGAGGTTGGTATGGACAAGATTCTGGTGCTTTATTCTTCCCGTGACGGGCAAACGCGAAAAATCGTCGATGCCATGCTGGCTGAGATCGAGGGATGCGAGGTGGTGATGCAGGATCTGCACAGCCTGCCCATGTGCAACCTCAGCAAGTTCAAGAAGGTGCTTATCGGCGCTTCCATTCGCTATGGTAACTTCCACCCCAGCCTGTTCAGCTTCATTCATGCTCATCACGAACAGCTGGAAGTGGCCAACGCTGCCTTCTTCTGCGTCAACCTGACGGCCCGCAAGCCCGAGAAGCAGACCCCGCAGACGAATGCTTACATGAAGAAGTTTTTGCGTCTCTCCCCCTGGAAGCCAAAAACCCTGGGGGTGTTTGCCGGTGCGCTGCAGTACTCCCGCTATAACTGGTGGCAGACCCGCATCATTCAGCTGATCATGAAGATCACCGGCGGTAGCACGGATACCAGCAAGGACCTCGAGTTTACCGACTGGGACAAAGTGCGCAGTTTTGCCCGCGATTTCTGGTCAAAAAAATAGCCGTGGCAGTGTGAACGCGGCTTGAGCCCTGCGGATGCAGGGCTTTTTGTTTGATAAATAGACGCTTGACCGACCAAAACACGAAAAATGCCAGTTTTTGCAAAATTCCCCTTGTCATCGCGGTGCGGCTCCCTATAATGCGCCTCCATCGACACGGCAAGCGGCAACGCAAACAGCCGAGTCGGTAGCCTCGAAAAGCCTTTGAAAATAAGGCTTGACTCGAGAAGGCGGTTGAGTAGAATGCCACTCCCGCAGCAGCCAAAAGCTGCGTCGCTCTTTAACAATTTGAATCAAGCAATCTGTGTGGGCACTCACAGCATCGAGCATCAAAAACAATTTTTGATTTTCAATGTCTGATGAAGTGAC